>JAZIGI010000005.1:0-70479 GCA_036679125.1 Actinomycetota bacterium
GCACATCCTGCTCGCCCGTCAGGTCGGCGTGCCGAACATCGTGGTGTACCTGAACAAGTGCGACATGGTCGACGACGAGGAGCTCATCGAGCTCGTCGAGATGGAAGTCCGCGAGCTGCTCTCCGAGTACGAGTTCGACGGCGACAACATCCCTGTCATCCGCGGCTCGGCGCTCAAGGCGCTGCAGTGCGACTCGTGCGGCACCGACGGCTCATGCGAATGGTGCTCTTCGATCGACCAACTGATGGCAGCGGTGGACGACTACTTCCCGGACCCCGTCCGTGAGACCGACAAGCCGTTCCTGATGGCCGTCGAGGACGTCTTCACCATCACCGGCCGCGGCACCGTGGCGACCGGACGTGTGGAACGCGGCGTGGTCAAGGTCGGCGACGAGGTCGAGATCGTGGGCATCCACGAGGAGACCCGCAAGACCGTCGTCACCGGTGTCGAGATGTTCCGAAAGCTGCTCGACCAGGCCGAGGCTGGCGACAACATCGGCGTGCTCCTGCGCGGCGTCGCCCGCGACGACATCGAGCGTGGCCAGGTGCTCTGCAAGCCGGGCTCGATCACCCCGCACACCGAGTTCATGGGTCAGGTCTACGTGCTCACCAAGGAGGAAGGCGGCCGTCACACCCCGTTCTTCGACGGGTACCGTCCGCAGTTCTACTTCCGCACCACCGACATGACCGGCGTGGCGCACCTGCCCGAGGGCACCGAGATGGTCATGCCTGGCGACAACGTCGAGATCCGCGGTGAGCTCATCGGCCCCATCGCGATGGAGGAGGGCCTGCGCTTCGCCATCCGCGAGGGCGGCCGCACCGTTGGCTCAGGTCGTGTCACGAAGATCATCAAGTAGGCTTCTTGAAGGCCGTACAAGACGGAGGTAAGTGAGTTGGCGAACCAGAAGATCCGCATCCGGCTCAAGGCGTACGATCACGAGATCGTGGACAAGTCCACGAAGCTGATCGTCGAGACGGCGCAGAAGACCGGCGCCAAGGTCGCGGGCCCGATCCCGCTGCCGACCGAGCGCAACCTGTACTGCGTCATACGCTCGCCGCACGTGAACAAGGACAGCCGCGAGCATTTCGAGATGCGGACGCACAAGCGCCTCATCGACATCCTCGAGCCCACCGCCAAGACGGTCGACTCGCTGATGCGTCTCGACCTGCCTGCCGGCGTGGACATCGAGATCAAGCTCTAGGTACACTCCGGGGCTCCGCCCCGGTTGGATGAAGCGCGGTCCTCTGGGAGGCGTCGCATACGGCGGCGTTCAGGGTCCTACAGACCGCACGGAAGAAAGGCAAGGAGATGGCAACTGCGATTCTCGGAAGGAAGCTGGGCATGACCCAGGTCTGGTCCGATGACGACCGGCTGATCCCGGTCACCGTCATCGAGGCTGGCCCCTGCGTGGTCTCCCAGGTCCGGACCGATGCTCGCGACGGCTACCGCGCCGTGCAGCTCGCGTTCGGGGACGTCAAGGAGTCCCGCTCCAACAAGCCCATGACCGGCCACTTCGCGAAGGCCGGTACCACCCCCAAGCGATTCGTCGCTGAGGTGCCGATGGGCGATGGCGACGAGGTCAAGCTCGGGCAGACCGTCACGGTCGAGGGCTTCGAGCCCGGCCAGTCCGTGCACATCACGGGCACCAGCAAGGGCAAGGGCTTCGCTGGCGTCATGAAGCGCCACAACTTCCGCGGTGGTCCCGGTGGTCACGGGTCTCACGCACATCGTGAGCCGGGCTCGGTCGGCCAGTGCGCGACTCCGTCGCGTGTGTTCAGGGGCGTGCGCATGCCGGGTCACATGGGTGGCGACACCGTCACGATCCGCAACGTCCAGGTGGTTCGCGTGGACGCCGAGCAGAACCTGATGCTCGTGAAGGGCGCCGTTCCCGGTGGCAAGGACAGCCTGCTGACGATCCGCCTCGCATAAGCGGCGGAGCGTCGGTTCGCAATAAGGAGCAGATGAGATGGCAACTGTGGAAGTGAAGGACAGCACAGGCAAGAAGGTGGGGCAGGCCGACGTCGCTGATGCGGTGTTCGCGATCGAGCCCAACTCCTTCGCCGTGCATCAGGTGGTCCGCAGCCAGATGGCTGCCCGCCGCCAGGGCACGCATAGCGTCAAGGGTCGGAGCGACGTTTCCGGCGGTGGCGCCAAGCCGTGGCGCCAGAAGGGCACCGGCCGCGCCCGCCAGGGCTCGATCCGTGCCGGTCAGTGGAAGGGCGGCGGTGTCATCTTCGGCCCGACCCCGCGCAGCTACGCGTTCAAGGTGCCGAACAAGGTCATCAAGCTTGCGATGCGCAGCGTGCTTTCGGCCAAGAATGCCGAGGGTGAGCTCTATGTGATCGACAGCTTCGGCCTGGACGAGCCCTCGACGAAGAAGGCCGCCGCGGCTCTGCAGGCACTCGGTATCGACCGCAAGGTCACCGTGGTTGTCGACAACGACGACATCAACGCTATGCTGTCGCTGCGCAACCTCGAGCGCGTGCGCGTGATCGCTGCCGCCGAGGCCAATACGTACGACCTCGTCGACAACACCTCGCTCGTGTTCACGAAGCCCGCGCTGATGTGGCTTGAGGGGGTGCTGAGCTGATGCAGGCGCATGACGTCATCATCCGGCCGATCGTGTCGGAGAAGAGCTACGACCTGATGGAGCAGAACCGGTATACGTTCGAGGTCCTGAAGACCGCCAAGAAGGAACAGATCGCCCAGGCGATCACCGAGATCTTCGGTGTGACGGTCACCAAGGTGAACACCATGAATGTATCTGGTAAACCGCGCAGACTCCGGTACAATAAGGGGCTGTCGCGCTCATGGAAGAAGGCGATCGTCACCCTTAAGGACGGGGACACGATCGATCTGTTCGCCGGAAGGTAAGCCCCGGTACTCCCGTGCGTGCGGGAGTACGGCGGCTGATGGAGCCGCCCGGCACCGTGGTAGCAGGAAGGTCCGGCGTCAGGCCGCTCGGAGCATGAACGGCTCCGGGTCCCAAGCGGTCAGGCAATCGGAACGAAGGAGAGATGATGGGACTCAAGAAGTACAAGCCGACCTCACCGGGTCGTCGTTTCCAGACGGTCGCCGATTTCTCGGAGATCACCTCGACGACGCCCGAGAAGTCGCTGCTGGAGCCGCTGCCCCAGAAGGGCGGCCGCAACAACAATGGCCGGATCACCACCCGTCACCAGGGCGGCGGCCACAAGCGCCAGTACCGCAAGATCGACTTCAAGCGCAACAAGGACGGGATCCCGGCCAAGGTCGCTACCATCGAGTACGACCCCAACCGCTCCGCCCGCATCGCGCTGCTGCACTACGCTGACGGCGAGAAGCGCTACATCCTCGCCCCGGAGAAGCTGCGCGTCGGCGATGCGATCATGTCCGGCGTTGGCGCGGACATTAAGCCTGGCAACGCCCTGCCGCTTGAGAGCATCCCCACCGGTACCGTTGTCCACGCGATCGAGCTGCAGCCTGGTCGCGGCGCGGCCATCGCACGCTCGGCCGGCACGTCCGCCCAGCTGATCGGCAAAGAGGGCCCCAACGCGATCCTGCGTATGCCCTCATCGGAGATGCGCATGGTGCCGCTGACCTGCCGCGCCACCGTCGGCGAGGTCGGCAATAGCGAGCACGGCAACATCTCGATCGGCAAGGCCGGTCGTAACCGCCACCTCGGCAAGCGCCCGACGGTGCGTGGTACCGCGATGAACCCGGTCGACCACCCGCACGGTGGTGGCGAGGGCAAGAACAAGACCGCTGGTCGTCACCCTGTGACGCCGTGGGGTGTCCCCACCAAGGGTCACCGCACGCGTGCGAAGCACAAGGCGTCCGACCGGATGATCATCCGCCGCCGCAAGAAGTAGCGGGAGAGGGAGCAATCGATGAGCAGAAGTCTGAAGAAGGGACCCTACGTCGAGCCGCGGCTCCTGAAGCGTATTCAGGACATGAACGAGGCTGGCGAGAAGAAGGTCATCAAGACCTGGTCGCGTGCCTCCACCATCTTCCCCGAGATGGTCGGACACACGGTAGCCGTGCACGACGGCCGGAAGCACGTCCCGGTGTACGTGACCGAGTCCATGGTCGGCCACAAGTTCGGCGAGTTCTCGCCGACGCGCACGTTCCGTGGCCACGCGGACGACCGGAAGAAGGGCAAGCGCTAATGGAAGCAAGAGCTACGGCGAAGTACGTGAGGGTGAGCCCTCGTAAGGCGCGTGAGGTCGTGGATCTCGTCCGCGGCAAGTCCGTGCCCGACGCTGAGGCGATCCTCAAGTTCACCCCGCGTGCTGCCGCGGAGGTCGTGGGCAAGGTCGTGCACAGCGCGGCCGCCAACGCCGAGAAGCAGCACCGCATGAAGCCTGAGACGCTGTATGTGTCCGAGGCGTTCGTCAATGAAGGTCCGACGATCAAGCGCATCCGCCCTCGCGCCATGGGCCGTGCGTTCCGCATCAACAAGCGCACGAGCCACATCACGGTGGTCGTGAAGCAGCGAGAGGAGGCGTAAGGCGCATGGGTCAGAAAGTCTATCCCGTCGGGTTCCGTCTCGGCATCACTGAGGAGTGGCGGAGCCGCTGGTACCAGGACAAGGGTTACAGCCAGACCCTGGCTGAGGACCTCGCGCTCCGCAAGTACCTCAAGGCGAAGCTGCGCCGCGCGGCCGTCTCGCGTATCGACATCGAGCGCAAGGGCGACAAGGTGTTCGTCGAGGTCTGGACCGCGCGTCCGGGCATCGTCATCGGCAAGAAGGGCGCCGAGGTCGATGTGCTCCGCAAGGACCTGGAGCAGCTCGTAGGTCACCCCGTCGCGGTCAACATCGTTGAGATCAAGCGTCCGGAGATCGACGCGACGCTCGTCGCGCAGAGCGTGGCCGAGCAGCTCGTCGCACGTGTCGGCTTCCGCCGCGCGATGAAGAAGGCCGTCACGAGCGCCATGAAGGGCGGCGCTCTGGGCGTGCGGATCCAGTGCTCGGGCCGCCTGGGTGGCGCCGAGATGGGTCGTCGTGAGTGGTACCGCGAGGGCCGCGTGCCGCTGCACACCCTTCGGGCCAAGATCGACTACGGCACGGCTGACGCCGTCACGACCTTCGGTGTCGTCGGCGTGAAGGTGTGGGTCTACCGTGGCGACAAGCTGCCCGGTCAGAACATGACCGCTGCCGAGGAAGCCGCGCTCATGGAGCGCTCGCGTCCCGAGCGCCGTGACGACAGGCCTCGTGGCCGTCGTGGCGCTGGTAATGGAAGGAGGGGCTAGATGCTGCTTCCCAAGCGCGTCAAGCACCGCAAGGTGATGCGCGGTTCCCGCAAGGGTGTCGCCAAGGGTGGAACGGAGATCGCGTTCGGCGAGTTCGGCCTCAAGGCCCTCGAGCCCGCGTGGATCACCAACCGCCAGATCGAGGCGTCCCGTGTTGCGATGACCCGTTACATGAAGCGTGGCGGTAAGGTCTGGATCAACATCTTCCCGGACAAGCCTGTCACGCAGAAGCCCGCCGAGACCCGCATGGGCTCGGGCAAGGGTAACCCCGAGAAGTGGGTGGCTGTCGTCAAGCCCGGCCGGATCATGTTCGAGGTCGCCGGTGTGAGTGAGGAAGTCGCCAAGGAAGCCATGCGCCTTGCAGCGCAGAAGCTGCCGATCAAGTGCAAGTTCGTGACCCGTGCTGACAGTGGCGGTGAAGCATAGATGAAGACCATCGATATCAAGGGCCTCGCGGACAGCGAGATCGACGAGAAGCTGAAGGAGAGCCGCACGGAGCTGTTCAACCTCCGTTTCCAGCTCGCCACCGGCCAGCTCGACAATCCGCACCGCATCGCGACGGTCAAGAAGCAGATCGCGCGCCTGCACACCGAGTTGCGCAGCCGTGAGATCGCGGCCGCCAAGTCCCAGGCGCAGTAGGAGGACGTTAGATGACAACCGATCGCAACAGCCGCAAGGAGCGCCAGGGCGTCGTGGTCTCGGCCGCGGGCGACAAGACCTGTGTCGTCATGGTGGAGGACCGCAAGCGCCATCCGCTCTATGGCAAGATGATCACCCGTTCGACCAAGTTCCACGCGCACGATGAGAACAACGACTGTGGTGTGGGTGACACGGTCCGCATCATGGAGACCCGTCCGGTCTCCAAGCTGAAGCGCTGGCGCCTGGTCGAGATCGTCGAGAAGGCCAAGTAGTACGGACGCACGTGAAACGACGGTCCTCTCGGGGCGTTCACGCCAACCGATGACCGGCGACTGATGGAGGAAGAGCATGATCCAGGCGGAGACCCGGCTGAAGGTGGCCGACAACTCCGGAGCGCGGCGGGTGGCCTGCATCAAGGTCCTCGGCGGCTCCAAGCGGCGGTATGCATACGTGGGTGACACCATCGTGTGTGCCGTCAAGGAGGCCACCCCGAATGGGACGGTCAAGAAGGGCGATGTCGTCAAGGCGGTCGTCGTCCGCACCAAGAAGGAGACGCGTCGTCCCGACGGCAGCTACATCAAGTTCGACGAGAACGCCGCTGTCATCATCGACGCCCAGGGCAACCCCCGGGGTACGCGAATCTTCGGGCCGGTCGCTCGTGAGTTGCGCGACCGCAAGTTCATGAAGATCGTGTCCCTCGCACCGGAAGTCCTGTAGGGAGGGCCTGAACAGTTATGGCTAAGTCACTGACGATCCGCAAGGGCGACCGCGTGCATGTCATCGCCGGCAAGGACAAGGGCAAGGAAGGCAAGGTCCTTCGCTCGATGCCGGAGAAGGAGCGCGTCGTCGTCGAGAACGTGCACATGATCAAGAAGCACGCACGCCCCAGCCAGAAGAATCCTCAGGGCGGCATCATCGAGATGGAGGGCACGATCCACGTGTCCAACGTGATGGTCGTGTGCCCGAACTGCAGCCAGCCGACCCGTGTGGGTCGTCGGCGCGAGGACGGTGTCCGCGTGCGCGTGTGCAAGAAGTGCGGCAAGGACATCGACAAGTAGGAGCCAATCGGTCGCATTGCGGCCGTAGGACAAGTCCCGCCGGGTCGGCAATCCGTCGGGCGAGAGAACACATCGGAGGTATGACGAGTGGCACCCAGACTGAAGGACAAGTATCGCGCGGATGTCGTGCCGGCGCTCATGGAGCGCTTCGAGTACGGCAACGTGCATCGGGTCCCGCGTCTGGAGAAGATCGTGGTCAACATGGGCGTCGGTGCGGCGACCCAGGACGCGAAGCTTCTCGAGAACGCGGTCAACGACCTGACCATCATCACCGGCCAGAAGCCGGCGATCACCCGCGCGAAGAAGTCGATTGCGAGCTTCAAGCTGCGCCAGGGTATGCCCATCGGCGCCAAGGTGACCCTTCGCGGAGATCGTATGTGGGAGTTCTTCGACCGGTTGCTGTCGACCGCCCTTCCGCGCATCCGCGACTTCCGTGGCGTGAGCGACAAGGCATTCGATGGTCGTGGCAACTACTCGCTCGGCGTCAACGAGCAGCTGATCTTCCCGGAGATCGACTACGACAAGATCGACAAGATCCGTGGCATGGACATCACCTTTGTCACGAGCGCTGATACGGACGAGGAGTGCCGCGCACTGCTCGACCAGTTCGGTTTCCCGTTCAAGCGGTAGAGAAGACGCGGGTCGCCCGGACATCCGGGCCACCCTCTTCGAGGAGGTTCGACAAGTGGCAAAGAAGTCGATGATCGCCAAGGCCAAGCGTGCGCCGAAGTTCGCCGTGCGCGCCGTCAACCGCTGCAACCGCTGCGGTCGTCCGCGTGCGTACTACCGGCAGTTCGGTCTGTGCCGCGTGTGTGTCCGCGAACTGGCAAGCCGTGGCGAGCTGCCCGGTGTCCGTAAGGCGAGCTGGTAGGCCTTACCAGACCCGGGCGGACGGGTCCGAGAGGCGCTTCGGTCAAGGGCCGAGGCGAACCGGCGGACACGGGCAGCCCCGAATCATAGGAGGTATTCAAGAACATGAGCATGACCGATCCTATCGCCGATATGCTGACACGTGTGAGGAACGCCAATAACGCGTTCCAGACCTCCACGTCGATGCCGTCATCCACCAAGCTCGTCGCGATCGCCAAGATCATGAAGAGCGAGGGCTACATCGAGGACTACGAGGTGGTCGCAGGAGAGCCGCAGGCGACTCTGACGATCACCCTCAAGTACGGGCCCAAGAAGCAGCGCACCATCACCGGTCTGCGTCGCATCAGCAAGCCCGGCCTGCGCGTGTACGCGAAGAAGGACGAGCTGCCCCGCGTCCTGGGCGGCCTCGGCATCGCCGTTGTGTCCACGTCGCAGGGTGTCATGACCGAGAAGCAGGCCCGCGCCGCCGGTGTCGGTGGCGAGGTGCTCGCCTACATCTGGTAATCGGACCGGAGAGAAAGGAGCAAGCCGTGTCCCGTATCGGCAAGCAGCCCATCCCGGTTCCCGCCGGTGTGGATGTGACGATCGAAGGTTCCACTGTGACCACGAAGGGGCCGAAGGGCACCCTGTCGCAGTCGTTCGACCCTGACATGCAGATCACCCTGGAGGAGGGCGCCATCCACGTTCGCCGACCCTCCGACGAGCGGCGGCACCGCAGCCTTCACGGGCTGACCCGGACCCTCATCTCCAACATGGTCGTCGGTGTGTCCGAGGGCTTCCGCAAGGACATGGAGATCGTCGGCGTCGGCTACCGTGCTGTGCTTCAGGGTGCCGACCTCGATCTGTCCCTCGGCCTGAGCCACCCCATGGTGGTCAAGGCCCCCGAGGGCATCACGTTCGAAGTGCCCGCGCCGAACAGGATCTCGGTCATCGGGATCGACAAGCAGCGAGTCGGACAGATCGCCTCGGAGATCCGTGGCATCCGTCCGCCGGAGCCCTACAAGGGCAAGGGCATCCGCTACGCGGGCGAGCACGTCCGTCGTAAGGTCGGCAAGGCCGCGAAGTAGTCATCGAGACCGCACCGGCGTGGTGCGCAACGAAGGAGTCAGGACGGATCATGGATAAGACGAAAGCGAAGGCAGCCGGTCTTGCCCGCCGCCAGCGCAGGGTCCGCGGCAAGATCAGCGGGACGGCCGAGCGGCCGCGCCTGCGGGTCAGCCGCAGCAATCAGCACATCTACGCGCAGCTCATCGATGACGTCGCCGGCACGACCCTGGTCGCGGCTTCATCGATCGATCCTGAGCTTCGTGCGGCGCTGAAGTCAGGCGCCAACATCGACGCTGCCAAGGCCGTGGGCGACGCCCTCGGCAGGCGCGCTGTGGAAGCCGGTATCAGCGAGGTCGTGTTCGACCGTGGCGGGCGCCTCTATCACGGGCGCGTTGCTGCGCTCGCGGACGGCGCACGCGAAGCTGGCCTGAAGTTCTAAGAGACTAGGAGGATCCAGTAATGGCGTATGAAAGCAACGCTCCGGTCTCCGAGATCCAGGAGCGCGTCGTCTACATCAACCGTGTGGCCAAGGTCGTCAAGGGCGGCCGCCGTTTCTCGCTGACCGCACTGGTGGTCGTGGGCGATGGCAATGGTCGTGTGGGTGTGGGCATGGGTAAGGCCGCTGAAGTACCGGTGGCGATCAAGAAGGGCATCGAGGACGCGAAGAAGAACATGTTCACGTTCCCGCTGTCCGGCACCACGATCCCGCACACCGTCACTGGTGAGTATGGTGCCGGCAAGGTGCTGCTGAAGCCGGCCGCGCCCGGTACCGGTGTCATCGCTGGCGGTCCGGTGCGCGCGCTCCTTGAGCTTGGAGGCGTGCAGGACGTGCTGTCGAAGTCGCTCGGCACCAGCAACGCCCTCAATATCGTGAAGGCGGCGGCGGCTGGACTGCAGGAGCTTAAGAGCCCGACCGAGGTCGCGCGCAGCCGTGGCAAGACGGTCGCAGAGATCTACGGCAAAGAGGGGTAGTGCGACATGGCGGAGAAGACACTCAAGATCACGCAGGTGCGTAGCGCGATCGGCCTGCCGAAGGACCAGAAGGCGACGGTCCGCGCGCTCGGCCTGAAGCGCATGAACGACACCGTGGAGCAGGCCGACACCCCGGTCATCCGCGGTATGATCTTCAAGGTCAAGCACCTCGTCGAGGTGGAAGAGGCCTAAGCGGGGCTTGCGCCCCACGACCGAGTCAGCCGGCGGCGAGCGGCCGGCGATCCGGGGCGACCCGGACGATGCGAAAGAGGAGAACAATGCAGCTGCACGACCTCAGCCCGGCTCCGGGCTCTCGTAAGAACCGCAAGCGCGTCGGTCGCGGCAACGCCAGCGGTCACGGCACGACCGCCGGTCGCGGCGACAAGGGTCAGAACTCCCGCTCTGGCGGCGGCAAGGGTCCCGGCTTCGAGGGTGGCCAGAACCCGCTGCACATGCGTATGCCGAAGCTCGGCGGGTTCAAGAACCGCAACCGCGTCGAATACGCCGTGGTGAACGTCGGCCGCCTGGAGGACCTGTTCCAGGCTGGCGAGACCGTCGATGTGGACGCGCTGTTCGCCAAGGGTGTCATCAAGGCCAAGACCCAACCGGTCAAGGTCCTCGGCGACGGTGAGATCACCAAGGCGCTGACCGTCAAGATCGACAAGGTATCTGCACCCGCACAGGCCAAGATCGAAGCGGCTGGAGGGACGGTCGATCTCTCGTGATCGATGCCATTCGTAACGCGTTCCGGATTCCCGATCTTCGCAAGAAGATCCTCTTCACCCTGGGGATCATCGCGCTGTACCGCGTGGGCGCTCACATCCCCGTCCCCGGTGTCGACCCGGCATCGATGAAGGACCTTGTGAGCGGCGCGGATAGCACCCTCGGGCTGCTCAACCTCTTTGCCGGTGGAGCGCTCGAGAACTTCGCGATCTTCGCGCTGGGTATCATGCCGTACATCACCTCCACCATCATCATGCAGCTCCTGCAGGCGGTCATCCCGACGCTCGAGCGGTGGTCGAAGGAAGGCGAGGCGGGACAGCGTAAGATCACGCAGACCGCGCGCTACATGACTCTCGGCATCGCCCTGATGGAGTCCATCGGTCTGCTGACGGTCTTCCAAGCGGCGCCCCCGACGGGCCTTGGCGTCGATTTCGATCTGCTGACTGAGATCGTCATCATCATCAGCCTCATATCCGGTACGGCGGCCATCATGTGGATGGGTGAGTTGATCACGCAGCGCGGTATCGGCAACGGCATGTCGCTGCTGATCTTCGCGAGCATCGTCTCGCGCTTCCCGCAGACCGTGATCGCGTCGTTCAGGGTCCATGCATGGTTCATGCTTCTGGTCCTGGTGATCTCGCTGCTGGTGGTGGCTGCGGTCGTCTTCATGGAGGGTGGTCAGAGGCGCATTCCCGTGCAGTATGCGAAGCGGGTGGTCGGTCGGCGCGTGTACGGTGGCGTCGGGACGTACATCCCGCTCAAGGTCAATGGCGCGAACGTCATCCCGATCATCTTCGCCTCTTCGGTGCTGCTGTTCCCGACGACGATCGCGCGGTTCTTCACCAACGTCGCATGGTTGCAGAAGGCCGCTGAGTGGCTGTCGAGCGGTTGGAGCTACATCGCGCTCTTCGCCGGACTCATCGTCTTCTTCGCGTACTTCTATACCGCTCTCGTGTTCAACCCCATCGAGACGGCAGACAACCTGCGGAAGAACGGTGGCTTCATCCCCGGCGTGCGCCCGGGTAACCCGACTGCGCAGTACATCACCAACGTGCTCAACCGTATCACGCTGCCTGGCGCGATCTTCCTTGCGCTGATCGCTGTGGTGCCACAGGCGATCTTCCAGCAGACCGGCGATCAGCTGGTGGCCGCTTTCGGCGGCACGTCGATCCTCATCATGGTCGGTGTCGCGCTGGAGACGATGCGTCAGCTGGAGAGCCAGCTTCAGATGCGTCACTACGACGGGTTCTTCAAGTAGCAAACGGGAGTTCGTGCCCGTGTATGGACTGACTGCGAGCGCCCCGGTGCGTGCCCTTCAGGGCTGTGCCGGGGCACGCGCGCACGACGGGAGGGGTTTGGATGAACATCATGCTGTTGGGTGCCCCCGGTGCTGGCAAGGGCACGCAGGCGGCTCGGATCGTGGAGGAGTTCGGACTCGTCCACCTGTCGACCGGTGACATCCTCCGTAAGGCGGTCGCCGACGGGACGCCGCTGGGCATCGAGGCGAAGCGGCACATGGACGCAGGCGGCCTCGTACCCGATGAGGTCGTGATCGGGTTGGTCCAGGAGCGCATCACGCAGTCCGACGCGCTCGACAAGGGCGTGCTGTTCGACGGCTTCCCGCGGACCATCCCGCAGGCCGAGGCGCTCGGAGCGGCCCTTGCCGAGAGTGGTCTCAAGCTTGATGCGGTCATCAGTGTGGAGGTCGATCCCGAAGCGATCGTCGCGCGTATCACTGCGCGTCGTCAGTGCCGCGGATGCGGCGCGATCTTCAACGTAGCGACCGATGGTGACCTCACCGTCTGCACCGAGTGCGGGGGAGAGGTCTACCAGCGGGACGACGACACCGAGGCCACCGTGCGTAGGCGTCTGGACGCGTATGAGGCGCAGACGAGCAAGCTCATCCCGTACTACGCCGAGCACGGGACTCTCCACGCCGTTGATGGCAACCAGGCACCCGCCGACGTCTACGCTGCGATCGCCGGCATCCTCCGGACGGTCAAGTAGCCGTGATCATCGCCAAGTCGCCAGCTGAGATCGAGGTCATGCGTGAGGCCGGGCGTATCACTGCCCGCGCCCTCGACGCGGTTTCGTCGGCGGTCAGACCCGGGATCACCACGGCCGACCTGGACGCCATCGCTGAGGATGTGATCGTGAAGGCGGGCGCTCGTCCCGCGTTCAAGGGGTACCATGGGTTCCCCGCGACCCTGTGCACCTCGGTGAACGACGAGGTCGTGCACGGCATCCCAGGCGATCGGGTGCTGCGGGAGGGCGAGATCGTCTCCGTCGACTGCGGTGCGATCGTCGACGGCTATTATGGCGATTCCGCCAGGACCTTCCCCGTCGGACAGGTAAGTGATGAGGCGACCCGGCTGTTGGATGTCACGAGGCGGTCGCTCGAGGCCGGTATCGCGCGCTGCCGGCCCGGTATGCGCCTGTACGATGTCTCGGCAGCTGTCCAGGAGGTAGCCGAGGCAGCGGGATTCTCGGTGGTCCGGGAGTATGTGGGTCACGGCATCGGAAGGTCGATGCACGAGGACCCGCAGGTACCGAACTACGGGAAGGCCGGCACCGGTCCCACGCTGCGCACAGGGATGGTCCTCGCGATCGAGCCGATGATCAATGCGGGCGCCGCTGACGTGCGTTCGCTTGACGACGGATGGACGGTCATCACGGTGGACGGTGCCATGTCGGCGCACTTCGAGCACACGGTCGCAGTGACCGAGAATGGACCACTCGTACTGACCGTTGCATGATGGTTCGAGGACCGGCCGCTGGACGTGGCGGCCAGTCTTGGATATACTGCCGTTTTGCGACTTCAGGCTCTTGAAGGGATACAAGCACTTGGCAAAGCGCGATGACGCCATCGAGATGGAGGGCACCGTTCTCGAGGCCCTACCCAACGCGATGTTCCGGGTAGAACTCGACAACGGTCACAAGATGCTCGCCCACATCTCCGGCAAGATGCGGATGCACTACATCCGTATCCTCCCCGGCGACAAGGTGGTCGTCGAGCTGTCGCCGTACGACCTCTCCAGGGGCCGTATCACGTATCGGTTCAAGTAGCGGACCGTTCAGCGGGGGTCATGGAGACACCCGGCACCGTGTTAGAGACGAAAGATCACGCCTGCGGCTGGGCGATGCGATAGATAGCGTACGGAAGACAACGGAAAAGGGAATCTCAGTATGAAAGTCAGACCTTCCGTTAAGAAGATGTGTGAGAAGTGCAAGGTCATCCGCCGTCATGGCCGGGTGCTCGTGATCTGCGAGAACCCGCGTCACAAGCAGCGGCAGGGCTAGGAGGGAGCGGGCTTTGGCACGCATTTCGGGTGTCGACCTTCCGCGCGAGAAGCGCGTGGAGATCGGCCTGACCTACATTTTTGGAATCGGTCTCACCACGTCGCAGCTCATCCTGCGCGAGACCGGCATCAACCCCGACACGCGCGTTCGGAACCTCACGGAAGAAGAGGTCGTCCGTCTGCGTGAGTACATCGACCGGAACCTCAAGGTCGAGGGAGATCTCCGTCGTGAAGTCAGCCAGAACATCAAGCGACTGATGGAGATCGGCTGCTACCGGGGCCTTCGCCATCGCAAGGGTCTCCCGGTGCGCGGGCAGCGTACGCACACCAACGCGCGTACCCGTAAGGGCCCGCGTCGCCAGATCGGCGCGAAGAAGAAGGGCAAGTAGCACATGGCCACCAAGAAGAAGAACGTCAAGAGCAGGGTCCGGCGCAGCGAGCGCAAGAACATCGCCGTCGGCCAGGCCTACATCAAGAGCACGTTCAACAACACGATCATCAGCATCACCGATCCTCAGGGCAACGTCATCGCCTGGAAGTCGGCCGGCCAGGTCGGCTTCAAGGGCTCCCGCAAGTCCACGCCGTTCGCCGCACAGCTCGCCGCTGAGCAGTGCGCGAAGATGGCGCAGGAGCACGGGGTCCGCAAGGTCTCGGTGTTCGTCAAGGGTCCCGGCTCCGGCCGTGAGACCGCGATCCGCTCGCTCCAGGCCGCTGGCCTCGAGGTCTCGAGCATCCAGGATCGTACCCCTGTCCCGCACAACGGCTGCCGGCCGCGCAAGCGCCGCCGCGTGTAGTTCGGAAGGACCAACCCTTATGGCTCGTTACACAGGGGCGGACTGCAGGCAGTGCCGCCGTGAAGGTGAGAAGCTCTTCCTGAAGGGCGACCGTTGCTACACGGATAAGTGTGGCATCGAGAAGCGCCCGTACCCGCCGGGTCAGGCCGGCAAGAAGCGTCCGCGCGACTCGGAGTATCGTCTGCAGCTTCGTGAGAAGCAGAAGGCGAAGCGCATCTACGGTGTGCTCGAGAAGCAGTTCCGGACGTACTACCAGATCGCGACCCGCCAGCCGGGCATCACGGGTGAGAACCTGCTGCGCCTGCTGGAGAGCCGTCTGGACAACGCCGTGTACCGTCTTGGCTTCGCGTCCTCGCGTGATGAGGCTCGTCAGATGGTCCGCCACGGTCACTTCACCGTCGACGGTCGTCGGGTGGACATCCCGTCCTTCCGGCTGCGTCCCGGTGCGGTCATCGCGGTCTCGGACAAGTCCAAGGAGATGACGGCTATCAAGGCCGCGCTCATCTCGTCCTCGAAGATCGAGGTCCCGGGATGGCTTGAGGTGGACGTGGAGAAGCTGCAGGGCCGTGTCCTGTCGCTGCCGAACCGCGAGCAGATCGAAGCGCCCATCCGTGAGCAGCTCATCGTCGAGCTGTACTCGAAGTAACCACGCCTTGCCAGCCAAGGAGGCTTAGAGCATGACCGAGTTCATGAGGCCGAAAGTGACCGTCGACGAGATCGATGCGCGTACCGCACGGTATGTCGTGGAGCCGCTCGAGCGAGGCTACGGTTACACGCTCGGCAACTCGATGCGTCGCGTTCTGCTGTCGTCGCTCCAGGGCGCCGCGGCCACGTCGATCCGCATCGAAGGCGTGCAGCACGAGTTCGCGACGGTCGAGGGGGTCCGCGAGGACGTCACCGACATCGTCCTGAACGTGAAGGGCCTTGTCTTCAGCGACACGGGCATCGGCGAGGGAGAGGGCGTTGCGACACTGAGCGCCTCGGGCCCGGGAACCGTGACCGGCGCCGACCTCAAGGTTCCGACCGAGTTCACGTTGGTGAACCCCGAGCACGTCATCGCCACGCTTGAGAAGGGTGCCAAGCTCGAGATGAGCCTGCGCATCGGTGTCGGCCGCGGCTACGTCTCCGCCGACCGCAACAAGCGCGCCGATGATCCGATCGGTGTCATCACCGTCGACTCAGTGTTCAGCCCGGTGATCCGCTGTACCTACGTGGTCGAGAACACGCGTGTGGGTCAGCGCACTGACTACGACAAGCTCGTTCTCGAGCTAGAGACCAACGGAGCACTCACTCCTGCCGACGCCGTAGCGCGCGCTGCGCGCATCATCGACGAGCACATGATGCTGTTCGTCGAGCAGGCAGAGGGCGAGTTGCCCGATGGCGGCATCTTCGAGTCGGTTCCCGATGAGAAGGACCGCGTGCTCGATACACCGATCGAGGAGCTGGACCTCACCGTCCGCTCGTACAACTGCCTGAAGCGCCAGGGTGTGAACACTATCGGCCAGCTGACCGAGTGCAGCGAAGCCGATCTGCTCAACATCCGGAACTTCGGCGCGAAGTCGATCGAGGAAGTCAAGGACAAGCTCCAGGCCATGGGCCTGGGTCTCGCAGGGTAGGAGAGCGCACGAGATGAGACACGCGAAGAAGGGGCGCAAGCTCGGCACCGATGCTAGCCACACCAGGGCTATGCTTCGCAGCCTTGCCGCAGCCCTGCTCGCTAACGAGCGAATCAAGACCACCGAGGCTCGCGCCAAGGAGGTGCGGCCGCTCGTGGACCGCATCATCAGCTGGGGCAAGCGCGGTGACGTCCACGCCCGCCGTCTGGCGCTCGCCGAGCTCGGCGATCAGGCGCTGGTGAAGAAGGTCTTCGACGACATCGCACCGCGGTTCGCCGAGCGCGATGGGGGTTACACCCGCATCCTCAAGCTTGGCCCCCGCAAGGGGGACGCGGCTCCCATGGTCATCATGGAGCTCGTGGACTAGTATCGGCCCGCGAGGTCGTTGCGTACGAAGGGCCCCGCACAGTGCGGGGCCCTTCGTCACTGCAAGGAAGGACGCACGTGGTCGTCTTCGAGAACGTCGGCTTCAAGTACCCCGGCGCCCGCGCGGCGGCGCTCGAGGGCGTGTCGGTGTCGGTGCGCCCCGGTCGACTCGTGGCGCTGCTGGGACCGAACGGCTCGGGCAAGTCGACGCTCGCGCGCCTCGGCAACGCACTGCTTTCGCCGACATCCGGCAGGGTGACCGTCGATGGCATGGATACCGCTGACGATGGCGCGATCTGGGACATCCGCGCCCGGGTCGGCTTCATTCAACAGAACCCCGAGAACCAGATCGTCGGCACTATTGCTGAGGAAGATGTGGCATTCGGCCCTGAGAATCTCGGGGTGTCGCCGGCCGAGATCCGTGTGCGTGTCGACGAGGCGCTCGAGGCGGTGGGACTCTCAGGGTTCCAGCGCCGCGAGCCTCACATGCTGTCGGAGGGTCAGAAGCAGCGTCTGGCGATCGCGGGTGCCCTCGCGATGCGACCCGCGTATCTGATCGCCGATGAGCCGACAGCGATGCTCGATCCTGTGGGCCGCTCCGACGTCCTCAAGGCGCTTCGCGGACTCCGCAGCCAGGGTGTCGGCGTGTTGCATGTCACCCACCATCTTGAGGATGTCCTCGATGCCGACCGGGTGCTCGTGCTCTCCGCGGGGACGGTCGTGTTCGACGGTACGCCCGGCGGACTCGTCTCGGATCCGGCTCGCGCGATCGACCTCGGCATCGAGCTTCCCGCAGAGGTGCTGCTCGCAGACGCGCTGCGCCATGGCGGCGTCCGGGTGCCTGCCGGATACCCTTCGGCCGAGGAGATCGCGGAGGCACTATGCCGCTCCTAGCCGAGGGCGTGTCGTATACATACGAGACCGGTCGAACGAGTGGTGTCGAGGCGGTCCGTGATGTCAGTGTAAGCGTCGATGTGGGCGACCTCGTCGTGGTTGCGGGCACGACGGGTTCCGGGAAATCGACACTGCTGCGGCTAATGGCAGGTCTGCTCGTCCCCGGCGGCGGGTCTATCACGGTCGATGGGTTCGCGCCCGGTGCCCGAGAGGCACGCGGTGCGATCGCGATCGTGTTCCAGAACCCGGAGACCCAGTTCTTCGCTGAGACGCTTCGGTCGGATGTGGCGTTCGGCCCCCGGAACCTCCGGCGTCCCGATCCCGAGGGGGATGCCGACCGCGCACTGGCCGCTGTCAACCTCGAACCAGCGGTCTATGGGCCACGTTCGCCGTTCGGCCTTTCGGGGGGTGAGGCGCGTCGGGGTGCGATCGCGGGCGCGCTCGCGATGGGCGCGCGCTATCTGCTCCTGGATGAGCCTACTGCCGGGCTCGACGCGGAGGGACGACGTGCCGTGAGGGCGGCGCTCGCGGCCGAGCGGGCCAGCAGCGGTGTGGTCGTCGTCACCCACGACCCCGCTGAGTTCCTTGACGATGCTTCACATGTGATCGCCCTCGCAGGGGGAGGCGTGGCGTTCTCGGGCGGCGTTGACGCCCTCTATGGCGATCCGTCGGCCTACGAGGGCGCCGGACTCGCCCTGCCGCCGATCGTCCGTGTACAGCTGCTGGCGCGCGGGCGGGGGATGAGTCTTCCCGAGGTGACGCTCGATGCCGATGCCGCGGCACGAGCGCTGCTTGCCGCAAGAGGGGGGTCCCGGTGAGGATCCCGTCTACCTTCGGGCAGTACGTGCCGGTCGATTCGCCCGTGCATGCGCTCGACGCACGCACCAAGATGGGCGTGATCGCGGCGTTCACGCTCGGACTGTTCCTGGCTGACGGATTCTTCGGTCTCGCTGCGTTCGCGGTTGCCGTGGCCGCCGTCGTGCGCGTCTCCCGCGTTCCGGGCCGCATCGCGTTCCGGGGCGTGCGCGCCCTCGGCCTGATCCTCATCTTCACGCTGCTGGCACACTCGCTGCGCTGGGAGCCGGCCACGGTCATGCTCGTTCGATTCGGTCCCCTGGGAATCGATGCCGAAGGGTTGCGCACCGGCGTCTTCTTCGCGGCGCGCATCGTGCTGCTCATGGTCGGGACGTCCCTGTTGACACTGACGACCACGCCGGTCCAGCTGACCGACGGACTCGAGTCGGTCATGCGGCCGGGGGCGGCTCTCGGACTACCCACAGGGGAGATCGCGATGATGCTCACGATCGCACTCCGGTTCATCCCGACTACCGCCCAGGAGGCCGAGCGGGTCATCATCGCGCAGTCCGCCCGAGGAGCCCGCTTCGATGAAGGGAGCCTTCTCGCGCGGGTGAGGGCGTATGTGCCGGTGCTCGTGCCGCTGTTCGTGAACCTCTTCCGCCGGGCGGAGGACCTCGCAACGGCGATGGACGCTCGCTGTTATCGTGGTGGCGAGGGGCGCACGCGGCTTCACGCCGCGGTGATGACCCCGGGCGACTGGCTGGTGCTGCTCGTCTGCGGGACCGGCCTCGTCATGACCGGCATCTGGCTGTAGGAGGAGTCATGACAGGGACTACCGTGCTCACACTCTCCTACGATGGCTCGGACTTCGCCGGTTTCGCCCGGCAGCCGGGTCTCTCCACGATACAAGGCGAAGTGGAATCAGCGCTTCGCACCGCTCTGCGCCGCGAGGTGGAGACCGTTGGCGCCGGACGTACCGACGCGGGCGTGCACGCGTTGGCACAGGTGATCAGCTTCGAGGCGCACGACGCGGATGTGGAGCCAGCGTCCTTGCTGAGGTCGCTGAATGCGTTGACACCGCCGGGGATCGTGGTGACCGGAGCACGGGACGCGTCCGCCGGGTTCAGCGCCCGTCACTCCGCGGTGGCGCGTGAGTACCGGTACCGGATCGTGCCCGGTCCGGTACCCCCACTCTTCCTTGCACGGTATGCATGGACCGTACGGCACACGCTCAACCTCAACGACATGCGGCAGGCGGCTACGCATCTGCTCGGCGAGCATGACTTCCGGTCGTTCTGCGTTACCGAGTCGGGTCGGGACAGGCGCACCTACAGGCGCCTCGATCTGATCGACATCACTCCGGAGAGCGTGCTCGGTGAGCACTCGCTGACCGTACGCGTCATCGGCAATGCGTTCCTGCACTCGATGGTCCGCGTCATCGTCGGCAGCCTGGTGGAGGTGGGCACCGGGAGACGGAGTCCCAGGTGGATGCGTGATGCCCTGGTCGCGTGCGAGCGTCAGGCGGCGGGCCCCACGGCTCCCGCCCACGGGCTTACGCTGTGGCACGTGACCTATCCCGAGGAGTGCTGGCTGTAGGGCGGTGGGAGGGGCGCGGAAGAGCAGGCGAGGCGTTGGGGCGGTGAGCCCGGGCCACCTCCGCGTGAGCGACGGTGGCGCACATCGCGGCACTCGCCGGGGGCTATAGATACGCCCGGTGGCGTTGGTTGACACTGCCTGTTGGCGCGGATAAACTGCAAGGGTTCGTTTCGAGAGCCCCGTGAACTCGACAAACGACTACGTCCAGCTTGTTTTTGGAGGAACTCTTGAAGACCTACTACGCCAAGCCCGGTGAGGTGGAGCGCGAGTGGCTCGTCGTCGACGCCACCGATATCCCCCTCGGCCGTCTGGCGAGCGAGATCGCTTCCATCCTCAAGGGGAAGCGCAAGCCACAGTACACCCCGAACGTCGACACCGGTGACTTCGTCATCGTCGTGAACGCCTCGAAGGTGAAGCTGACCGGCAACAAGCTCGCCGACAAGAAGAAGTACCGCCACTCCGGATTCCCGGGTGGCCTCAAGGAGACCCCGATCTCCGTAATGCTTGCCAAGCGCCCGGAGCGTGTCATCGAGGGCGCTGTGAAGGGCATGCTCCCGAAGAACACGCTGGGACGGGCGATGGGCAAGAAGCTCAAGGTGTACGGTGGTCCCGACCACCCGCACCAGGCCCAGAACCCCCGTCAGATCACCCTGGAGGTCTAGCGCATGGCTGAGAGCAAGGCAGTCTACTGGGGCACCGGTCGCCGTAAGACGTCGGTCGCCCGTGTGCGGCTCATCCCGGGTTCAGGCCAGATGGTGGTCAACGGTCGTGCGTTCAACGACTACTTCGGCCGCGAGGTCATGAAGGGGTACGTCGAGCAGCCGTTCAAGGCCACTGAGACCCTCGGCCACTTCGATGTGTTCGCCAACATCAAGGGCGGCGGACTCTCGGGCCAGGCTGGCGCGATGCGCCACGCCATCGCGCGTGCGCTGCTGGAGGCTGGCGACGACTACCGTGGCGAGCTCAAGCGCGCAGGTCTCCTGCGCCGCGACCCGCGTATGGTCGAGCGCAAGAAGTACGGCCTCAAGAAGGCCCGCAAGCGCCCGCAGTTCTCGAAGCGCTAGTCGTCTCGGGATCCACTGCACGAACGAAGCCCCCGGTCATGCGACCGGGGGCTTCTGTGTTGGCCGGGAGTGCCCGGGTGGGTCGTCGGAGGGTATCTGCTGGCCCCGCGCGAACCACCTGAGCCTGCGGCGCCCCTAGAGCACCGTCACGCTCTTGGCGAGATTGCGGGGCTTGTCGACATCGCAGCCACGCGCGACAGCCAGGTGGTAGGCGAAGAGCTGGAGCGGGACGCTCGCAACGATCGGCGTGAGCTCTTCCAGTGTCCGGGGAAGGTACAGCACGTCATCGGCCACCCGTGCGATCTGCTCGTCGCCCTCCGTGGCCAGGGCGATGACCGGGCCCTTGCGAGCACGGATCATCTCGAGGTTGCCCACCGTCTTGTCATACATCGAATCCGACGGCACGAGGAACACCGTGGGCGTCTTCTCGTCGATGAGCGCGATGGGTCCGTGCTTCATCTCGGCTGCGGAATAGCCCTCGGCGTGGATGTAGGAGATCTCCTTGAGCTTGAGGGCGCCTTCCAGTGCCGTGGGATAGCTGTAGCCGCGGCCGAGGAAGAAGAAGTCGTCGGCCTCCGCGTACTTGAGCGCGATGCGCTTGATCTCGTCGGTACGCTCCAGCAGTCGGGTGATCTGGGCGGGCAGTGCCTCCAGGGCCTTGAAGATCTCGAGTGCCCGGCCGGCCGGCAGCATGCGCATGCGGCCGAGGTGGATGGCGAGCAGCACGAGGCAGACCAGCGTGGCTATGAACGCCTTCGTGGATGCGACCCCGATCTCGGGGCCCGCATGCATGTAGATGCCACCGTCGGCCTCGCGCGCGATGGTGCTGCCGACGACGTTCACGATCGCGAGCGCCTTGTGTCCGCGGCGCTGCGCCTCACGCAGGGCCATGAGCGTGTCAGCGGTCTCGCCTGACTGCGAGATGACAAGGATCAGCGTGTCGCGACGGACAGGCGCCATCCGGTAGCAGAACTCGTGCGCGAATTCGACTTCGACGGGGATGTGGGCCAGGCCCTCGATGATGTACTCGCCCACCAAGGCCGCATGCCAGCTGGTTCCGCTCGCCGCGATCACGATCCGCTGGATGTTGCGGAGTTCGGCCGCCGTCATGTTGAGCCCGCCAAGGATCGACGTGGCGCCGTCGCGATCGATGCGGCCTCTCAGGGCGTTCTCGATCGTGCGGGGCTGCTCGTGAATCTCCTTCAGCATGAAGTGCTCGAAGTCGCCCCGCTGGGAGTCTTCCTCATCGAACTCGAGGCGGCTGATCTGCACATCGGCGGTATCGGTCCCGAGATTGGTGACTTCGAACGAGTCGGCGGTGAGGGTGACCACGTCGTAGTCGTTCAGGAACACCACCTGTCGCGTGTGGGCGACCACGGCGTTGGCGTCGCTGGTGAGGAAGTTCTCACCGTCACCGATGCCGATGATGAGCGGCGAGCCACGCCGCGCTCCTACCATGATGGCAGGAGCGTCGGTGCACAGGACCGCCAGGCCGTATGTACCGATGACCTCGCGCAGCGCCCCCTCCACCGCACGGACCAGCGGGTCCGGTTCGCCGTCGCTCAGGCACCGCTCGTAGTGCACGCCGATGAGGTGCGCGAGCACCTCGGTGTCCGTGCTCGAGCGGAACTCGTGGCCTGCGCGGATCAGGCGTTCCCGCAGTTGCTCGTAGTTCTCGATCACGCCGTTGTGGACCACGGCGATGCGACCCGATGCGTCGAGGTGCGGGTGGGAGTTCTCATCGGAGGGTTCGCCGTGCGTGGCCCACCGAGTGTGAGCGATGCCTACGCTCCCCTCCACCGGGCTGGCCGCGACTTCACGCGCGATGCCCTCATCGATCTTGCCGAGCTTCTTGCGCACACTGAGCGTGCCGTCGTCCAGCACCGCTATCCCGGCGCTGTCATAGCCGCGGTATTCGAGGCGGCGCAGACCTTCTAGTAGCACCGGCGATGCGGGCTTCGTTCCGATGTAGCCGATGATCCCACACATCTTGGTTCCCTCTTTCTGTCGTTCGTCGTCCTGAAACCAAACGCCCCGCCGCTCGTGGAGCGACGGGGCGAGTCGGGTACCGCTAGCGCAGATCCACGAGCTCGAAGCCCTTGGCCTCGACCTCGGCACGTCGCTCAAGCAGCTCGGCCGCCGCATCCGCGTCGAGCACGTAGACCAGTTTGCCACCTTCGGCGGCGTAGGTCTGTCCGTAGCTGATCGGCACGTCGCAGGTGACCTTTCCCAGCACCGACTCGGCCACAGGCCCCGTCTTGCGCGTGCCGTTGGCCACGAGCACGACGGTCCTGGCCTTGTAGACGAGCTCGGCACCCATGGAGATCGCATAGCGAGGACTGTCCTCGATCGAGGCGAAGTGACCGTCGGCCACCGCGTTCTCCACCGTGTTGTCGTCCAGGCGCACTAGCAGCACACGGTTGCCGTCGAACGGGATGCCGCTCTCATGGAAGGCGACGTGCCCGCGTCCGCCCACGCCAACGATGTGAAGGTCGATACCTCCGAAACGCGCGATCTTACGCTCGTACGCGTCGAGCACCTCGCGCTTGATCCAGCCGAGTGTGCCGTCCGCGTTGTTGCGGATGACGATGGCCTTGCCCTTGTCGGTGCCCTGTAGCTCGTACATGTCGGTATCCGATTCAAGCGCGGCGATGAGCGCATCCTGTTCGATGAGTGTGCCCCAGGGGACGTTCGTCTCGGCGAACTTGGTGTCCAGCAGGCCGAACAGCTCCTGGATCATGAAGTAGCTGTACGACTCGGGGTGGAGTGCGCGCTGCTGTGCGTTCTCGCCGGGCAGCCCCACATACTCGTCGAGGTTGAAGCTGCGCACGCGTGCCGCTTCGATCCCGCCTGCATTGAGGCGTGCGGCGAGGTCCTTGTACAGGCCAGTGGGGGAGTTGCCCGTGGCCAGACCGAGCACGTACTCGCTCTTCTCGGCCTGCTTCTCCGCTATGTCGGCGGCGACGATCGACGCGGCGACCTCGCTCATCTGCTCGAAGTCGCGGGTGACGAAGATCTGGAAGGGCACTGCGATCTCCTATCCGATAGTGTTTCGCACGACATCCGCGAGTTGCGCGGCGTACTTCTCGGTGACCTCGTCCGTGGGGCCTTCCACCATGACGCGGCACATGTTCTGCGTGCCGGAGTACCGCACCAGCACACGGCCCTGGTCGCCGAGCTCCGCCTCGACTTGCTTGATGGCCTCCACGAGCTCGGGGATCTCCTCGACCGGAGGCTTGCTCTTCACGTCCACGTTGATGAGCTTCTGCGGGAACACGTCCATGAGCTTCGCCAGCTCGGACAAGGGCGTGCCCGAGGTAAGCATCGCCGCCACCAGCTGTAGAGCCGAAAGGATGCCGTCACCTGTGGTGTGATGCTCGAGGAAGATCATGTGGCCCGACTCCTCGCCACCGATGACAGCGCCGAGACGCTGCATCTCCTCGAGCACGTAGCGGTCGCCTACCTTGGAGGCGAAATGCTCGAAGCCGTAGCGCTTGCAGGCCACACGCAGGCCGAGGTTGCTCATGATCGTGGAGACGACGAGGTCGTTCTTCAGCCGGCCCTGCTCCTTGAGCATCTTGGCGCAGATGATCAGGATCTGGTCGCCGGTGATCTCGTTGCCTTTCTCATCGACCGCGATCAGGCGGTCCGCATCGCCGTCGAAGGCGAGGCCCACGGCGGCGCCGGTCTCGAGCACTTTCGCGCGGAGGTCGGCTGTGTGCTGCGAGCCGCAGTCGTCATTGATGTTGAGGCCGTTGGGCTCGTCATGGATCACGGTCACGTCGGCACCGAGCTCGCTGAACGTGGCTGGCGCCACCTTGTATGCGGCCCCGTTGGCCGTGTCGAGCACGATCTTCATGCCCTCCATGGAAAGCGAGCGCGGGAACGTGTTCTTGAGGAACACGATGTAGCGGCCGGTCGCGTCGTCGAGCCGGTAGGCGCGGCCCATGTCGTGCGGGGCGGGAACCATGCCGGGAAGTTCACCGCCCAGCATGAGCTCCTCGATCGCCGCCTCCTGCTCATCGGAGAGCTTGAATCCCGATCCGGAGAAGACCTTGAGCCCGTTGTCCTGGTACGGGTTGTGTGACGCGGAGATCACGATGCCGGCATCGGCACGCATGCTCTCGGTGATGAACGCGATGCCCGGAGTGGGGAGGACGCCGACGAGGTACGGGACACCACCCATCGAGGTGACGCCTGCCTCGAGCGCGCTCTCAAGCATGTAGCCCGACAGCCGGGTGTCCTTGCCGATGACCACCCGGGTGGTGTGCTGCGACTTGCTGAGCACGCGGGTGACGGCCTGCCCGAGGGAGAACGCCGTCATCGCGTCGAGGGGGTAGCGGTTCGCTTCGCCTCGGATGCCGTCGGTGCCGAAGAGCTTGCCCATCGGTGACTCCAATCAGCGTCGGGACTCGTGATGTCAGTCGAGGAGGTCGGTGGACGCGAGCACCTCATCGGCACGCGCGCAGAGCGTCTCTACCACCTGTGCGAGCCACTCTACTCCTGCGTTGCGCGTCGCAGGCTCCATCCCCTGCACCGTTTCCAAGTAGTTACCCCTCGCCGCGGCCTCTTCAGGCCGCATCATATCGAGGAACCTCCGGCCGTCCGGCAGGTCCTCGGCGATCTCGTAAAGGGCGCACAGGTCGCCCACGCACGCATGCAGTCCCGCGCCGGTCTCGTGGGTGTGCGGGACTTTCGCTGCGAGCGCGATCAGGCGCTTCGTGCGCTCCTCGCGAGCGGCCGCGAGCGTTTCGAGCACGCCCTGGTAGACGAGGTCGCCCAGCTCCTGCTGTGCGAAGAAGGGGCGTCGCACGGCGCGGTACCACTGCTCGAGCGCGACCAGGTTCGCGAGATACACCACGTTGTTGCGCACGACGCGCGCAAGGTTGCGGTAGGTGTGGGGCTTCCGCTCGTGCGCGAAGCTCTGCGGAGGGGAGGCGAACACGAGCTGGTTCTCATCGGTCACATCGTGTCGCAGCACGGAACCGGCGGCGATGACCGTGCCATACTCCACACGCACCGGACCGACCGCGCCGCCCTGTCCGCCGAGGAAGATCGGCGGCCGGTCGAGCATGACGCCGCGCGGCACATCGCCGAAGAGGGATGGCGTGGTCTTGTCGCCGTCAGGCGTGTAGTTGAAATGGATGTACGAACTCCCCACCTCGCTGTGGTCCTTGCGGCTCGTGCCTCCCGCCATGAGGCAATCGCAGAGGTTGATGAGGCTGCCGAGCGTGACGAAGGGGAGCAGGATGGTCTGCTTCAGTCCGACGCAGTGAGCGCCGTTCGCCTCCTCCTCGAGCAGGCACGCTTCCCGCACCTGCGCGCCCAGGCCCATGTTCGCCTTCTCGAGGAAGACGGAGCGCTTGAAGTACCCGCCCTTGAGCTCGACCCTGGGGCCGAGCCAGCAGTCTTCCAGCGTGACGGGTCCTTCCGCGCCGAGCACGCAGCCTGCGGAGATGACGGTCCTGGCGCCGCGGATGCGACATCCCGCGTGGATGACGACCCTGTCTCCGGAGATACGGTCGATGTCCACGTCATCGCCGATGTCGAGGCTGAGCGGATTGGGTATGTCGACCCCCTTCGCCATCAGCCGGACTGCTTTCTCGTGACCGCGTGGCTGCAGATCCATAGGGGGCCTCCTCACGGGCGGGCTTCGGCGCAGCACCGTCCATCACAGCATGGGCGAACCGCCGGGTTCGCGCTAGATTGGCGCGGTGCGCGGCCGGGTGTCAAGACCGCGCGGCCGTCCCGTAGGACGACACTTCCGTGTGGGCGGGGCGGCGTGTAAGGTTGTTCGCACACCGACCCCAGACTGGCGTTGCGAGAGCGCTCGCGGCGACCGACCCGACCGATCGTGGAGTGATGATGACCGAGGACCGCCAGGCGATCACCGGACTCGGCGTGGACATCGTCGAGATCGCGCGCATGCGCGCCGCTCTCGAGCGCCGTCCGCGCATGAAGGAGCGGCTCTTCTCCGAGGAGGAGCGCGCGTACTGCGAGAGCCGCAACAAGCCCGAGATCCACTACGCGATGCGCTTCGCCGCCAAGGAGGCCGTCTTGAAGGCTCTCGGCACCGGCTTCTCCGGCATGCGCTTCCGCGACGTCGAGGTCGTACGTGACGAGCGTGGCAGACCCACCCCGCGACTCTCCGGCAGGGCCGCCGAGGTGGCGGAGGTCGCCGGCGTCGTCGAGGTGCACCTGTCCCTGTCGTTCACGCATGAGAACGCTGTCGCATCGGCGGTGGCGATCACCGAGCGGATGCGTCCGCGAGCCGAGGAGGTCGCCGAGACCCCGCAGCAGCGGCTCGCCGCGTCGTTCAAGGATGCGCGGTCGTTGCTTGACGAGGTGGGGAACGAACAGGGCTAGAGGCCGCCGGATCGCGAGGACGTGGGGGTAGGCCTGATGCGGTACGCACTGACAGCGGCACAGATGCGTTCGGCCGAGGAGCGGGCGGTGGCGTGCGGGTCCGCCACCATCGGCGAGTTGATGGACCGTGCCGGGAGCGCGTTGGCCGCGGAGGTCTCGCGGCGTGTTCCCGCAGGGGATGTCGTGGTGCTCTGTGGCCCGGGCAACAACGGCGGTGATGGGTGGGTCGCCGCACGCGTGCTCGCCCGATCTGGTCGCGTGGTGCGAGTGCTCACCGTACGCGCGCCCGACGAGCTCGGGGCGGACGCGCGTACGGCGGCCGCCGACGCGATCGCTTCAGGCGTGCCGTGGCGGTTGGCCGCCGACCCGGATGTCGCCGGGTACCTCACTACCGCCGGGGTGATCATCGATGCACTGTTCGGCTTCGGGCTGCGCGGTCCGCTGCGAGAGCCGTTCGCCAGCCTTGTCTCGCAGGTCGATCGGTCAGAGGCTCTCGTGGTCGCCGCCGACGTGCCGTCGGGCGTCGACTCGGATTCCGGCGAGGTCGGCGGTGTCGCTATAGCGGCCGATGTCACGGTGACGTTCTCCGCGCTCAAGCCCGGGTTGCTTCTCGGCGACGGCGCCGCACGTGCGGGCGAGGTCGTGGTAGCCGACCTGGGCGTCGACCCCGCCCTGCTCTCAGACGAAGCGACCCTTGAGCTCCCCGGTGCGTCCGACATACGGCGGTTCATCCCGCTTCCGCGACCGACCGACCACAAGGGGAGCCGCGGCAGGGTCGCTGTGGTGGCGGGTTCGGTACCGTACGCCGGAGCGGCCGTGCTCGCAGCAGGCGGCGCGATGCGCATGGGCGCGGGCTACGTGTACGTCATCACGCCCGACGAGGTCGCGGCCCCGGTGCTGGTGACGTGGCCGAGCACGATAGTGCGCAGGATCCCGGGCGGGCCGGGTGGTTCGATCGGAGATGTCGCCGCAGTGGTCACTGCCGTGGAGGATGCGGACGCCGTCGTGGTGGGCCCGGGGGTCGGCACCGGTGACATGGTGCCCGATGCCGTACGGGCTCTTGTCAGCGGGTATCCGGGGCGGCTGCTCCTCGACGCCGACGCGCTGAACGTCCTCGTGGGGAGCACCGGACCGCTTCACTCGCGTCCGTTCCCGACGGTCATCACGCCGCATCCGGGTGAGGCTGCACGACTGCTCGGTGTACCGGTCGCGGAGGTCGTGTGCGCTCCCCTGCGCGCCGCGCAACTGCTGTCCGGGTCGCACCTGGTGTGCCTGCTCAAGGGTCCGGTCACGGTCGTGGCGGGCGGCGGCAGGGCCGCGCTTGTGAGCAGCGGCGGGCCGGAGCTCGCACGGGCCGGCACTGGCGACGTGCTCGCCGGCATGATCGGCACGCTGCTCGCACAGGGCGTAGACCCCTTCGACGCGGCGGTGGCGGGAGCCTATGTCCACGGCAGGGCCGGCGCACACGGCGCTGCGCGGCTGACGGCGACGTCGCTGGTGGCCTCGGACCTGCCTCACTTCATTCCCGATGCGGTCCGTGAGGTCGTAGGCGGGTAGAATCACTGTAGTGACGCGAGTAGGAACCGACGACCGGAGGAACAATGACTGAGCGTACGACACGGGAGATCATGACCAAGGACCCCGTCACGGTGGGACGAGACCTCTCCGTCACCGACGCTGCGCGCATGATGGTGGAGAACAGGATCGGCGCCCTGCCGGTGCTCGACGGCGACCGCTTGGTGGGTCTGGTGACCGAGGGCGACCTGATCATGCGTGATGTGAAGGTGGAGTTCCCGACCTACCTGCACCTGCTGGATGGATTCATCATGTACCCGCCGGCGACGGCGCGATTCGAGTCCGAGTTGAAGAAGGCCGTAGGCGCGACGGTCGAGGACGTGATGACGCCCGACCCGGTCACCGTGCAGGCGGATACCACGGTGAGCGACGCCGCCACACTCATGGTCGAGCGTGACGTGAGTCGCCTACCCGTGCTCGATGGCGACCGCCTCGTCGGCATCATCAGCAAGTCGGACATCGTCCGCTCGCTCATCGCCGAGGGTTAATCGATGCCGTACCGCCGCCCTGCGTGGGTCGAGATCGACTCGTCCGCGATCACGCACAACGTACGGACCCTGAAGGCGCTCACGCCGCAGGCGACGCGTTTCATGGCGGTGGTCAAGGCCGACGGGTACGGGCATGGTGCGGTCACAGTCGCACATGCCGCGCTTGCCGGTGGCGCGGAGCGGCTCGGCGTGGCGACCGTCGATGAGGCGGTGGCGCTCAGGGCGGCCGGCATCCGGGCGCCCGTACTGGTGCTGGCGGAGCCCCCCACCGACAGTGCCGACATGCTCGTGCGTGAGGGCATCACGGTGACCGTGACATCGCGCGCGATGGCCACGGCGCTCTCGCATGCAGCCGCGGCGGCGGGCGGTCAGGCCCTGTGCCACCTCAAGGTGGATACGGGCATGCACCGCATCGGTGTGCGCGCCGAGGAGGCCGGCGACTTCGCACAGTGGCTGAAGGCACTCCCCGGCGTCTCCGTCGAGGGCGTCTTCACCCACTTCGCAACCGCGGACGTACCCGGTGACTGGGAGTTCGACAGACAGGTCACCCGCTTCCGGCACGCCGTGGATGAGGTCAGGGGTGCGGGACTGCGTCCGGCTGTCGTGCATGCCGCCAACAGCGCCGCCACGATGCTGCACCCGGAGACACATCTCGACATGGTGCGCTGTGGCATCGCGATCTACGGTCTGGAGGCCGCTCCGTCTACCCGGGGTATCGTGGACCTGCGTCCCGCGATGAGCGTGCGGGCGCGCGTGTCGTTCGTGAAGCGCATCGGACTTGGTGACGGAGTCAGTTACGGCCTCACCTGGCACGCGAGCGGGCCTACCACTATCGCGACGCTCCCGCTCGGATATGCCGACGGCGTGCATCGCGTGCTCTCGAACTCCATGGAGATCCTCATCGGTGGAAGGCGCTGTCGGCAAGTCGGCCGTATCTGCATGGACCAACTGATGGTCGAGGTCCCGGGGGGCCTCGATGTTCGCCCCGGCGATGAAGCCGTGCTGGTCGGCGAGCAGGGGAGCGAGTCGATACCCATGCGCGAGCTGGCCGAGCGGGCAGGCACGATCGACTATGAGCTCGCGTGCGGATTCGCCCTGCGTATGGAGCGCCGGACGCCGTCCGCCTGACCGTACGAGGCGTACGGTCTTCGCATGCCGTTCGCGCGAGCGATCCCCGTGTCGGCATCCGGTACGTACACCCCCCGGCCGGCATCCAAGATTCTTCCTGATTCCGTGCAGGAGTTCCTCCTCGCATTGGCGAATCACGCTATCAGACAGACATGGGCGGATCGCCCTGTCCGCGCGCCGTGGAGCAGTGATGGCACGTGAACCGGACGACCCGCCTCGCGCGTGCAGCGCTGCCGATTGCGCCACAAGGAGAGGTCGATGGACGAGAAGGTTCTGGAAGAGATCAGGTTCCATCAGGACGTCGCCAGCAAAGACGCCTCGTCTCCGTTGTTCCAGATCCGCGAGAAGGAGATGGAGATCTCCGGGCGTGTGTTCGCCGCGCGGAACCAGGCCGACAAGATGATCAGCGATGCGCGGCAGCGCGCCGTCGAGATCGTCAGGACCGCGCAGGCCGATGCTGATCGTCTTGCCAGGGAGCATTCGGACAAGGTGCTGGTCGGCATCGAGGACTCGATCGCGCAGGTCAAGGCGGACGGGGCCGAGGAGGTCGAACGACTGAAGCAGGAATTGGCGAAACGCCAGAGCGACGCGGCTGAGTATCTGGTCAAGATCGTCACCGCTGTCTGACGTTCGCAGCAGCTCGAGAAACCCGATGAATCGGGGGGGAGGGCGCGTATGTTGGTCCCAATGGCACGAATGGAGCTGATTGGCCCGAAGAACATCTTTCTGGATGTTCTGACGGCGCTCCATGAGGCCGGCACGCTGCATATCGAGGACCTTACGAAGAAGATCGATGCCGGCGAGCTCCCACTGGAGCACATGGAGGTAGTGGAGAACCAGGCCGCCGAGCAAGAGCGCATGGAGGAGTTGCTGATCCGCCTGCGCTCGATCATCAAGGCGCTTCACCTTCCCCCCGGTGAGGCGGACGAGGTCGAGAGGCAGAAGCACTATCTGCAGCTGTGGCAGATGGATGCGAAGGAACTCGCCGCCGAGGTCACGAGCGTCATCGACCAGGTCGAGGATCGCACCTCGAGCCTTGCGCAGGCGCAGTTCTCCATGGAGGCTGAGATGGGCCTTCTGGCGCGCTACGAGCCTATCCTCGAGAAGATCCAGCCGCTGGCGAAGCAGATCGTCACGACCGGTGCGTACGACTCGGTCGCGCTGCTGGTCGAACGCCGCTACAAGGGCGCCCTCGACGGTCTGAAGAAGGAGCTCGACTCCATCACCAGCAACCAGTGCGAGATCGTCTCGACCGATGTGGACGAGGACACGACGGCGGTCATCATCGTCTTCGGCAAGAAGTACTCAGAGCCGGTACACAAGTTCCTGGCGATGGAAAACGTCAACCAGGTGCGGCTGCCCTCCGAATTCCAGGACATGCCGTTCGATGTGGCGTATGACCAGTTGCGTCAGCGCCGCGAAGAGCTGCCGGTCCAGATGGAGCAGGTGAGGGCCGAGCTCGAGTCCATGTCGAGTCTGTGGTACACGAAGCTCACGACCGTGCGTGACGTGCTGGTCGACAAGATCGACGAAGGTTCGGCCATTCCGAAATTCGGTGCTACCGAGTACGCGTTCGTGATCACCGGCTGGCTCCCCGTGGATGGCGTGAAGGCGTTCCGCAGGTATATCTCGGACAAGTTCGGACCGGACGTCATAGTCAACCAGCTCGAGATCGACCAGAAGGACTTCGAAGAGACCCCCGTGGCGATGAAGAACCCGAAGTGGGTGCAGCCATCCGAGTGGGTCATGAGCTACCTGATGGGCGGGCGTCCGATGTACGGCACGCTCGATCCCTCGTTGATCTGGGCGTTCAGCTACCCGCTCATCTTCGGCATGATCGTCGGCGACGCCGGCTACGGTCTGATCATGCTTGCGATCGTGATCGCGATGCGGGTGAAGTTCAAGGAGAAGCCAGCGGTCCAGATCGCAACGGGCCTCCTCGGCCCTGCCGCGACGTCCGCGATCCTCTTCGGCATCCTGTACGCGGAGTTCTTCGGCGCCATCCCGTGGGAACAGGGCTGGGTCAGCATGGACAACCCCTGGATACGGATCGGTGGGAACTTCACCATACCGTTCTTCCGCGAGCACTTCGTCGTGGAACTTATGATCCTCGCCCTTGCCCTCGGCATCGTGCAGATGATCATCGGTCTCGCGATGGGCGTGATCAACTCCTCACGCATGAAGCACATGGGGCACGCCCGGATGAAGGCCGGCCTGCTGTCACTCATGGTGGGCCTGGTGATCCTCATCGTCGCGCTCACGATCGCGAAGAACACGGCCTCGGCGCCGGTCTTCACGGCTATCGCGTCGATCGCGATGGGCGGTGGCTTCCTGGCGGCGCTGTGGTTCGGCAAGGCGTCGGGCTTCGTAGAGACGCTCGAGCTGATGAGCCATACCGCAAGCTATCTGCGTGTCATGGCCGTGGGCCTCTCGGACGCGATCTTCGCGACCGCGATCAACCAGATGGGAGAGGCGATGCCGAAGGGCGTGGGCATCGCCGTGGCGATCTTCTTCCACGCACTGCACCTGGTCCTCGCAGTGTTCACGCCGACCGTTCATGCACTACGTCTCAACTTCTACGAGTTCGGTCAGAAGTACTACGAGGCGAGCAAGGCAGAGTATAAGCCGTTCCAAAAAACCGGAGGTGAAAAGAGCGCATGATCAAGAACAAGCTCGCAAAGGTGGTTTTCGGCAGTACGTTCTTCACTGCCATGATCATCCCGGCCATGGCGTTGGCCCAGGAAGGTGGCGGCGCTGAGCTGGATTCCGCTGGCCAGGTGGCCAAGTACGCCGCAGCTGGCGCGTCGATGAGCATCGCTGCTATGAGTGCTGCCTATGCACAGTCCAAGATCGGTTCAGCCGCGGCCGGTACGCTCGCCGAGCGTCCTGAGGTCGGTATGAACATGATCATCATGATGGCGCTCCCCGAGGTCATCGTGCTCCTTGGCTTCGTCATCGCGTTCATGATCGGCACGATGTAACGCAGCCGGGCACCGCGTACGGGCATTCACGGAGGGACTGACGCATGGCGATCGAAGACATCTTCAGAGCGCTCGAGGAGCAAGCCGACGAAGAGGTGAACCGCATCCTGCATGCCGCTACAGTGCAGGCTGATGCTGTGGAGCATGAGGCGCGCGATGAGGCCGAGCGCATCACGAGCGCCAAGATCCAGGCGGCCGATGCGGCGGTGCAGGCCAAGGCCGCAAAGGCGGTCAATGCCGCACGGCTGCAGGTCAAGCGGGATCTCGCCAAGGTGCGGGATGGCGCGGTCGAGGCCGCGTTCGGAGAGGCGGCCGCGCGTTTGGCGGCCCTCCGCGGCACACCGGAGTACGAGCGGGTCTTCACGGCTCTCGCGAAAGAGGCGTGCGCTGGCCTGGATGCCGAATGTGAGATCCAGGTCGCTCCGGAGGATGCCGATCTTGCCAGGCGAGTGGCCGCCGGACTGGGCGTAGACTCCACTGTCACTCCGACGCTCGATACGATCGGAGGACTCGTGGTCTCCACGCATGGGGGTCGCGTCGTCCGCCGCAACACGTTCGAGATGCGGCTGCAGAAGGCGAGTGCCGTCGCGGGCACTCACGTCGCCGAGGTCCTGACTTCATGAAGAGCCGCAAACCAGCAGTTCCGACCGTCCAAAGGGGCTACAAGCCAACCGGGCGGGACTACGGGTACACGAACGCCCGCATCCGCGGCATGCGTTCGCGTCTGCTGCGGCAGTCCTTCTTTGACGAGCTGATGGCGTCGACAGATATAAGTGGCGTCATCTCGTCGCTGATGCAGACGGAGTACGGACCGGATCTCGAGAGCCGGATCCTGCACGGGCGCACCGCGACCCACGTCGACGAGGCGTTGAGAGACAACATGGTCCGCACGTTCAACAGGGTGTTGAGCTTCTCCAACAAGGAAGCGACGTCGCTGGTGAACACGTTGCTCGGGCGCTGGGACTTGTTCAACATCAAGACCATCGTTCGAGGCAAGCATATGGAACTGTCCGAGGAGGAGATCACTGACAGCCTCATCACGGTAGGGCAGCTCTCGCGGATCGACACGGACGAGCTCTCGAAGCAGCAGGACGTGCGCAGCGTGGTGGACATGCTCGGCACCTGGGGACTCCCGTTCGCAGCACCACTGCGCGAGGCCCTGCCCGAGTACTCCGAGTCCAGGGACCTGTCCTTCGTCGAGCTCGCGCTGGATCGCTACTACTACGAGTGGGCATCGAAGCGACTCCGTGGGTGGCGGGAGAACAAGCGCATCGCGCGCGACTTCCTCGCTGCGCAGGTCGACACGATGAACCTCCTCACCGCGATCCGGTTGCTCAATGCCGACCTGCCCGCTGAGGAGGCCATGCGCTTCTGCATCCCCGGTGGACGAGTGGTCGACGAGACCCTCTTCCTTGAGTTGTCGGCGATGTCAGACGTCGATGAGGTCTTCAACCGGGTCAAGAAAACGCCATACGGGAAGCCGCTCGACCAGGCCGCCCTTCTGTACATGGAGAAGGGCTCGGTCTCCGTCTTCGAGCGCGCTCTGGAGGACTACCTCTTCCGCATGGCATTCGATGCCAGCAAGGAGGACCCGCTCGGGATAGGTCTCACGATCAGCTACCTGTGGACCAAGGCGAACGAGGTCACCAACCTTCGCATCGTGGTCAAGGGCGTGTCCGTCGGTATGCCCGAGGGCCGGATGAGAGAGGAGCTCATCGTTGTATAAGCTCATCGTGCTCACCGACCCTGATACGGCGGACGGCTTCGGTCTGGCCGGCGTGACCGTCCAGGTCGCGGAGTCGCCTGAAGACGCGCGGAGGAAGCTGTCGGCGCTCATCGACGATGACGAAAGTGGCATCGTCGCGGTCAATGAGGCGTACATGACCGAGATCGATGAACGTACGCAGCAGAAGATCAACCAGTCGTACCGGCCGATCGTGATCTCGCTACCGATCCGCGAGAAGCTGGTGACTGAGGAAGACCATCGGGCGTATCTCTCTCGCCTGATCAGACGGGCCATCGGATTCGATATCACTCTGAGGCGAGGCTGATGATTGTCGGAACGCTTTCAAAGATCACCGGTCCTGTCGTCGTCGCCGACGGCATGACTGGGACCAAGATGTACGACGTCGTCCGGGTCGGCAGCGCCGGCCTCATGGGCGAGGTCATCAGGCTCGAGGGCGAACTCGCCACGATCCAGGTCTACGAGGACACCTCGGGCCTGCTGGTCGGCGAGCCGGTCGAGTCGACAGAAGGGCCGCTCAAGCTCGAGCTTGGCCCGGGGCTGCTGTCCTCCATCTACGATGGTATCCAGCGGCCACTGCCGGTCATCGCAGACGACACCGAGAGCGACTTCATCGCTCGAGGCACCGTTGCTAGCGCGCTCGACCGGACCAAGAAATGGGAGTTCACTCCTGTGGCCACGGTCGGCCAGGAGGTGTCGGGCGGCGACGTCATAGGCACCACTCCCGAGGGCGGGACCGTACTCCACCGCGTGATGGTGCCGCCGGACCTCAAGGGCACGCTCGCCGAGGTCGCGGCAGCCGGCTCATACACGATCGACGATGTCATCGCCAGGCTCGATGACGGCACCGAGATCAGGATGAGTCAGTGGTGGCCGGTGCGGTACGGGCGTCCGTACAAGCGGAAGCTCGACCCGACGACCCCGTTCATGACCGGAATGCGCATCCTGGACACCTTCTTCCCGGTGGCCCTGGGCGGCAACGCGATCATCCCGGGAGGGTTCGGCACCGGCAAGACGGTCACCCAGCAGTCTCTGGCCAAATGGGCCGATGTCGACATCATCATCTACGTCGGCTGCGGTGAGCGCGGCAATGAGATGACCGAGGTGCTCGCCGAGTTCCCCGAGCTGGACGACCCACGCACGGGGCACAAGCTCATGGACCGTACCGTGCTGGTGGCCAACACATCGAACATGCCGGTGGCCGCTCGTGAGGCATCGATCTACACGGGAGTCACACTGGCGGAGTACTACCGCGACATGGGCTACAACGTCGCGATGATGGCCGACTCCACCTCCCGCTGGGGCGAAGCGCTCCGCGAGGTCTCCGGCCGTCTTGAAGAGATGCCTGGTGAGGAAGGATACCCCGCGTATCTGGCCACGCGTCTCGCGAGCTTCTACGAGCGGTCGGGTCGCGTCGAGGCGCTTGGCGATGGAGACCGGGTCGGTTCGGTCACGATGGTCGGCGCGGTCTCGCCGGCTGGCGGTGACATGTCCGAGCCGATGACACAGAACTCTCTTCGTGTGACCGGCGCGTTCTGGGCGCTGGACACATCGCTCGCCCATCGCCGTCACTTCCCGGCCATCTCGTGGACGAAGTCGTACACCCTGTACCTCGGTCAGGTGCAAGACTGGTTCGAGAGCGAAGTCGCGGATGACTGGCGCGCGGTCCGGGAGCGTGCGATGTTCATCCTCCAGAAGGAGACGGAGCTTCAGGAGATCGTGCAGCTGGTCGGTCCGGACGCGCTCCCGGAGACCGAGAAGATCATCCTCGAGGTCGCCCGTATGATCCGCGAGGACTTCCTGCAGCAGTTCGCGTTCGATGCGATCGATGCGTACTGCCCACCGCAGAAGGGCTACTGGATCCTCAAGACGATCCTCGCGTTCAACGACGCGGCTACGCAGGCCATGTCACGCGGTGTGTCGCTCAGGCAGGTCATGCAGCTGCCGGTTCGCGACGAGGTCTCCACACTGAAGACGACCCCTCACGATGAGGCGCTTGAGCGAATGCCGGCGCTGGTACACGAGATCAACGAGCAGATCGCCGGAATCGAGGTGCTGTAGATGACCGTGGAGGCAACCATCGACCGTTCCCTGCTCTCCACCGAGTACCGGACACTGACCTATGTCACCGGTCCTCTGATCTATGTGGAGAACGTCCACGGTGTCGCGTACAACGAGATGGTGGCCGTGCTCATGCCTGATGGCTCCGAGCGCAGCGGCCAGGTACTCGAAGTCGCAGGCAGCACGGCGGTCATCCAGGTGTTCGAGGGCACGCAGGGCATCGATATCGACAGGACCCGGGTCCGCTTCCTCGAAGAGGTCGCGATGATCGACGTGGCTCCCGAGTTGCTCGGCCGCATCATGAACGGCACGGGCAAACCGATCGACGGTGGGGCGCCGATCATCCCCGAGAAGCGTCTCGACATCAACGGCGCGCCGATCAACCCGTACCGCCGTGCGCAGCCGGCCGACTTCATCGAGACCGGTATCTCGGCCATCGATGGGCTCAACACGCTCGTACGCGGCCAGAAGCTGCCGATCTTCTCGGGCTCGGGCCTGCCGGCCAACGAGCTCGCGGCGCAGATCATCCGTCAGGCGCGCGTCAAGTCCGGCGAGGAGTTCGCCATCGTCTTCGGGGCGATGGGTATCACGCACCGTGAAGCCGCGTACTTCATGAACCAGTTCGAATCGACGGGCGCGCTCGAGCGGGTCGTGTTCTTCCTGAACCTCGCCGACGACCCGACCGTCGAGCGCCTGCTGACCCCCAAGTGCGCACTCACGGTCGCCGAGTACCTGGCGTTCGAGAAGGATCTCCAGGTCCTCGTCATCCTCTCGGACATGACGAACTACTGCGAGGCGCTCCGCGAGGTCTCCACAGCTCGCGAAGAAGTGCCGGGACGCCGCGGGTACCCGGGCTACATGTATACCGACCTTTCGACCATCTACGAGCGCGCCGGACGCATCAAGGGACAGAAGGGATCCGTCACCCAGCTCCCGATCCTGACCATGCCGGATGACGACATCACACACCCGATCCCTGACCTCACCGGTTACATCACCGAGGGGCAGATAGTGCTCTCACGGCACCTGCACCGCCGTGGCGTGTTCCCGCCGATCGACGTACTGCCGTGCCTTTCGCGCCTGATGAATCTCGGCATCGGTGACGAGAAGACCCGGGACGACCATCGAGCCGTGGCGAACCAGCTGTACGCCGCATATGCGCAGGGACGCGATCTCCGCAGGCTCGTCGCCATCGTGGGCGAGGAGGCGTTGTCCGATACGGACCGACGGTTCCTGCACTTCGCCGACGCGTTCGAGGAGCAGATCATCGGACAGGGTGACAAGGGCCGGACGATCGAGGAGACCCTCACCGTGGGCTGGGAGCTCATGAGCGAGTTGCCGATGAATGAACTCAAGCGCGTGCGCGACTTCATCGACAAGTACCATCCCACCGCCGTCGCCAACAGGGCGGCCGAGCTGGGCGACCTGTAGGAGTCGTAGGCCGTCTGTCTCGCGAGGCGGGGAGGTGACACGTGGAGGAAGTTCGACCAACCAGATCGGAGCTGCTCGAGCGCAAGCAGCAGATCACGCTTGCCGAGCAGGGGATGGACCTGCTCAAGCAGAAGCGTGACGCACTGCTGATCGAGTTCATGTCGGTCATGGATGAGACGCTCCGGCTGAGCAACGACCTGCAGCGCACCACGAACGAGGCGCAGTACAGCCTTGCGATCGCCAAGGCCGTGGACGGTACCGTCTCTGTGCGTTCGGCCGCGTTCGCCACTCGTGGTGAGGTCACCATCGACATGACCGGAACGAAGATCATGGGTATCGCGGTCCCGGTCGTGACCAAGGGGGAGAGCCCCCTGCGCACATCGTTCACCCGTGGGTACGCGATCACCGGCGTTTCGTCACGTATCGATGAGACCGCAGACAAGTTCGAGCGGATCCTTGATGTCATCATCGAGTACGCGGACATCGAGACCCGGCTGAAGCGGCTCGGCGAGGAGATCCAGAAGACCAACCGCCGTGTGAACGCGCTCGAACAGATCACGGTGCCGCAGCTCAAGGAGCAGGTCTCCTACATCAGGCAGGCTCTTGATGAGCGTGCCCGCGAAGAACTGTTCAGGCTCAAGAAGGTGAAGAAGAAGATCGAGCAGAAGAAGGCGGCACACGCTTCGTAGCCGCGGGACTCTGTCAGGTACGACTGTGAGGCGACTCGCCCCGCCGGGGGGTATGGCGTGTCGCCTCACCGCTCGTCCGGGGGACCGCCTCGGGCAATGGACACCAGGCCGACCGTCGCCGGGGTCACCCGGATGGTACGGCGGCCCGGGACACAGACATGATGACCCGCCCACGTATGGGCGGGTCATCATGTCTGTGTGAACCTGTGGGCGAAGCTGTCGTGCCGCTAGAGCCTACGTGACCGCACGAGTTCGCCGACTCGCGTCAGCGCCTCCACGGTGTTGTGCGACCCCTCCTGCTGCATCTCCCGGCTTTCCGCGATGATGCTCTGGATGTCCTCGGTCAGCAGCTTACTGAAATGCAGGTCGTCCCAGTCGGCACGGCTCTCATACGCCCATAGCTCGCCCAGCAGCCAGTTCAAGTCAGCGAGGTCGCGCTGCGTGAACATGCCCCAGTCGGCCTGCAAGCCCTGCCGGATCCGCTCCGTCGCGCGCTCCACCGCCTTCGCCTTGCGCAGCTGGAACGCCCGCATCCCGATGTCCTCGTTTGTCACGTCGGGTTTCTGCCCGTTCATGTGCGCCACCTCCTCGCTGCTACTGTTCGCCGCCCTAGGGTCGTTGTCCTGCCTGAACGCGCGTCCATCGTCGGAGATAGTTCGCCTCGGCTACAATATTCCCGTTCATCCCATAGAAGCGGAGAGAGGCCCCATGGAGTACCGCGACGTTATCGCGAAGAGAAGAAGCGTCAGGCGGTTCAACACCAAGCTCGCGGTGAGCGACTCCGACATCGATGCCCTGCTCGAGGCGGCCATCGCGGCACCGTCGGCGGGCAACATCCAGCCATGGCGGTTCTTCGTGGTGCGATCGACCGAGGCCCGGGAGCGGCTCGCTGGTGCGCTGGGTCAGCGATGGGCGGCTGCGGCCCCTGTCGTCATCGTGGTGGCGGTCGACCCGCGCCCGAGTGCGGCGCGGTACAGTGATCGCGGCGAGTACCTGTACTGCATCCAGGACACTGCCGCGGCGGTGGAGCACATCTTGCTGACCGCTGTGGACCGGGGCCTTGCGTCGTGCTGGATCGGCGCGTTCGACGATCGCGCCGTGGCCGAGGCCATCGGGGCCGTCGCGCCGATCACGCCGGTGGCGGTCTTGCCGGTGGGACACCCCGCTGAGTCCGGTGGCAGGCCTGCCCGGCGCCCGCTCAACGAGATCACCACCTGGCTGTGACGGCCGTCGCGGACATGACCGGATCGCCGGGCCCTGCACGCGAGACCGCCGAAGGGCTTGCCGCGCTTCGGGAGCACATCGGTGACTGCCACCGTTGTGCGCTCGGGGACACGCGCACCACGCTCGTGTTCGGCGTCGGAGACCCCGGGGCCCGCCTGATGTTCGTCGGTGAGGCCCCCGGCCGAAACGAGGACCTGAAGGGCGAGCCGTTCGTGGGCGCCGCAGGACACCTGCTCGACGAACTGCTCGCGAGCATCGGCATGACCCGGGAAGACGTGTACATCGCGAACATACTCAAGTGTCGGCCCCCGGCCAATCGGGACCCGCAGCCTGAAGAGACGCAGACGTGCACGCCGTTCCTCGAGGAGCAGGTCCGGCTGATCGATCCGGCGGTCATCGCGACTCTCGGCAACCACGCTACCCGGTTCATCCTCAAGACCGATCGCCCGATCAGCGCGCTCCGCGGCAGGCTGTTCCACCGCGGGGGGCGCTGCGTGGTGCCCATCTTCCATCCCGCGGCGGCTCTCTACGACCGTTCCAAGGCCGATGTCCTGTCGGACGACTTCAAGCGGCTGCGCGCTGTGCTCGATCGCGTCGCCTCTGGCGAGATGCCCGCCGAGTCGGGCGATCAGCCGGCGTTGTTCTGAGGAGCCGCAATGGGTGACATGTTCACGACACAGAGCGCCGAGGAGACCGAGTGGGTGGGCCGTCTGTTGGCATCCTGTCTGCAGGCGGGGGACGTGATCGCGCTTTCGGGTGACCTGGGTGCGGGAAAGACGCATCTCGTGCAGGGGGTCGCGAGCGGCCTGGGCGTTGACGGCGCCGTCACGAGCCCCACGTTCAACATCTTGCTCGTTCACGCCGGGAGACTGCCGCTCTACCATCTGGACCTCTACCGCCTCGACGATCCCGCGCAACTCGAGGACATCGACTTCTACGCGACGCTCGAGGGTGACGGTGTCTCGTTCATCGAGTGGGGTGACCGCTTCCCGGACGAGCTTCCCGCAGACCACCTGTTGGTGGAGATCTCGCGCCTGAGCGAGACCGGGCGGGACTTCAGGCTCACGCCGGGTGGGCCGCGGTCAGCAGAGGTGGCCTCGGCCTGGAGCCGCGCGGTGCATGAGGGAGCGGGCCGATGAGGCCGTTCATCGCGTTCGACACCGCCACGGACCATCTCGCAGTCGGCGTGGGCGACCTCGATCGTCCCGGCGAGCTGCTCGGTGGCGTGGACATGCCCGCGCCGCGTGCGGCCAACACCGTGCTGCTGTCGACCGTGGAGCGCGTGCTGGCAGACATCGGGCTTGCGCCCGGCGACCTGGCCGCTATCGCCTGTGGTCGAGGCCCCGGCTCGTTCACCGGCGTGCGGATCGGGGTGGCCACCGCGAAGGGCCTCGCGCACGGAGCGTCGATCCCGCTGGCCGGGTTCGGCACGCTCGATGCCGTGGCGTGGCGTGTGTGGCGGAGCGAGGCCCTGGGAGAAGGGGATCTTCTGGGCGTGCTCGGAGACGCCATGCGCGGCGAGGTGTATCCGGCGCTCTTCGCCGTGTCCGATGCGGGACCCGAGCGCCTGACCGCCGATCGGGTGGCGAAGCCGGCGGACGTGGCCGCCGAGTGGCTCGGATCCGACCGCCGGATCGTCCTCGCCGGCAACTCGCTCGGCAAGCATCGGGCGGAGTTCGAGCCGGCTTTCGGTTTGGCCAACGTGGCGGCGGAGCGCGCGTGGGTACCCGATGCACAGGCGCTTGTCGACGCCGCATGGGCTGAAGTGGCGTCGGCCGGCATACCCGCGATAGCCGCTGCCACGGACAGGGCCGGCGCGTACTCGGATGCCCACCCCGGCGCGCTCTTGCCGGTCTATACCCGCCTCTCGGACGCCGAAGAGGCGGAGCGCGCCAGGGCAGCGGATGGGGACACGGTCTCCACGCCGCGCACGGGTGTGATCGGGCCATCGGCCCCCACAGGCGGTGTCCGGTGACCGAGATCAGGCCGATGCTCGATGCCGATATCCCAGGAGTGCTCGCGATCGAGCAGGCGAGCTTCCCGGACCCGTGGACCGAGGGCCACTTCCTCGACGAACTCGGGCGCTCCGACCGGACCTGGAAGGTCGCCGTCGAGGGTGAGCGGCTCGTGGGTTATGGCGGTGTGATGGTCGTGGAGGCCGAAGCCCACTTGATGGACATCGCGGTCGTGGCCGACATGCGGGGTCATGGTGTGGGGAGGACCCTCCTGTGGGATCTGGCCGCCGACGCGCTGGCCGCTGGCTCGGTGCGCATGACGCTCGAGGTGGCCGCCACCAACAAGACCGCGCTTCGCTTCTACCGCTCCGCGGGGTTCGACGTGGCCGGCCGACGACCCGCGTACTACCCATCGGGGGACGATGCTCTGCTGCTATGGTCGCGACCGCTTGCGCCGCATGTCAGCGCCATGCGTGCCGCTGACGAGCGGCGGGACCTCATCCTGGCCATCGAGAGCTCCTGCGATGAGACGGCTGCGTCGGTGATGCGAGGTGGCAGCGAGGAGCTATCGAGCGTCGTTGCCAGCCAGGTCGACTTCCATTCGCGATTCGGTGGCGTGGTGCCCGAGATCGCCTCGCGAAAGCATACCGAGGCTATCGTGGGCGTGGTGGACCAGGCACTCGAGTCCGCAGGCGTGACGTTCGCTGATCTGGATGCCATCGCGGTGACCGCGGGCCCGGGTCTGGTGGGTGCGCTTGTGGTCGGCCTTGCGTACGCCAAGGGCGCAGCCTGTGTCACAGGGCTTCCGCTTATCGGCGTGAACCATCTTGAGGGGCACATCTACGCGGCACGTCTGCTCGACCCCGACCTTGAGCCGCCGCTGGTGGCGTTGCTCGTGTCCGGCGGTCACACCATGCTCGTGTCCGTTCCCGAGTGGGGCCGGTATGAGGTGCTCGGCGGAACGCTCGACGATGCGGCGGGCGAAGCGTTCGACAAGGTTGCCAAGCTGCTCGGTCTCGGGTATCCGGGAGGTCCCGTCATCTCTCGGCTGGCCGCCGAGGGCGACCCACAGGCGATACCGTTCCCGCGGCCGATGCTGCGCACCGACGACCTGGATGTGTCGCTTTCGGGACTCAAGACCGCGGTCATCCAGTATGTCGAGCGTGAGCGCAGAGAGGGTCGCGAGCTGAGGCTCAACGACATCGCGGCATCGTTCCAGGCTGCGGTGACCGAGGTCCAGGTTGCCAAGACACTCAAGGCCGTGCGTGCACATGCCGCGAGCGCGGTCGTGCTCGCCGGCGGTGTGGCGGCGAATCCGGCTCTGCGCGAGTCACTCCGGGCGGCACTCGCGGCGGAGGGGGTTCCGCTCAGCGTACCCCCGTTCGATCTGTGCACGGACAACGCATCCATGATCGCGGCGGCAGCGCACGACGCGCTCCGGGCCGGCCGGTTCCTGGGACTCGATGCGGATGCGATACCGGGCTGGAGGCTCGGGCGATAGGCTCGGAGTCCTGCGGGTCACCCCGCGCGCGGTGGGGCCGAAGCTGACGAAACATGAAGCGCTTTCTTGGACGCCGTGCCATGCCGCATGGGTATCTACTGGCTAACATCAGCCGAGGGGGTGCTCTATCGACGCGTGTTGCGCCGATCTGCACCGGAGAGAGGGGGCGAGCGCGTATGCGCTCTATGCGTTTGGGTACGGCTACGAAGGTTCTGGTCCTGTGCTGTGCGCTTGTCTTGGCGCTGTCGAGCGTGGCGATGGCGACACCCGGTGCGTCGGTGATCTCGCCGCTGGCGTCGGTGTCGGTGCCGGCGGATGTCTGGGAGTCGGATGACACCTCGACCACTGCGAGAGTGCTTCCGCACACGAGCTACCACACGCTCAGCTCGTACAGCGACACAGACTGGATGAAGTTCAGTGTCGCCGAGACTGGCACGCCGTTCATCTTCGAGACGCAGATCACCGAAGGGAACGACTCGTTCGATATGTATCTGTACCTGTACAAACTCGAGGACGACGGGTCGCTTACGGAGCTCAGAAGCCAGGACGATCACGTGTACTGGCCGGCGTACTCCGGCTTCATCCAGTGGGAAGCCCCCGAGCCGGGGACCTACTTCCTGGAAGTCTGTGGTATCGGTGATGGCGAGACCGGCATGTACACGTTGTACTGGGACCAGGGCTTCGCTCGCCGGGTCGCCGGGGCTGATCGCTACAAGACGAGTATCGAGATATCGAAGCTGATGTACCAGATGTATCACGTGTACTTCGACTGGGATTTCTACACCTCTGGCGTGGTGATCACGAGCGGTTCCAGTCCGGCTGACGCGCTCTCGGGTGGACTGCTCGCATCCGCGATCGACGGACCCATGGTGCTCTCGGGCCCCGCGGGCCTCAGCGCCGACGTGAAGGCGGAAATCTCGCGGGTGATCAGGCCCGTGGTCTATTACGACGGAGACCCCGTCACCATCTACATCCTCGGTGGAACGGGCGCGGTGCCTTCGGCGGTGGAGAGCCAGTTGCTTGCTCTGCCTGAGGTCGCAGCCGGCATCAAAGACGGCAACCTTGAGATCGTCCGGCTCGCCGGTCAGAACCGCTATGAGACCGCCGCCCTGGTGGCAGAGGCAGTGGACGACGTCGCCGGTGTCTCGGGAACCGCATACATCGTTGGCGGCACCGCATGGGCGGATGGCGTTGCTGTCGGCGCACCATCTGCCTACATGGGCTCACCAGTGCTTCTGACAGCGCAGCAGATGCTCTCCGCTGAGACATCGCAGGCCATCAGCGATCTCGGCATCACCTCCGCCTATATCATCGGTGGTGAGGGCGTGGTGTCTGCAGATGTCGAGGAGGAGCTCATCTCCATACTCGGAGAGCCGAACGTTGACAGGGTGTTCGGAGACTCCCGCTACACGACCGCTCTGGCCGTTGCGGAGCATGGAGTGTCGCTCGGACTGAGTTCGGACCGCATGATCCTCGTGAGCGGCGAGAACTGGCCCGATGCGCTTGTGGCAGCCCCGATGGTGTATCAGTGGTCCGACGACGGGGGCGTGTACGGACCCGTCCTGCTGACGACACCTTCGGTTCTTTCTCCCGCTGTCGTGCAGTTTGTAGAGGACCACGGACAGCCGCAGTCGTTGTGCTACGTAGTCGGAGGTACCGGTGTCGTGAGCGACACCGTCTTGAACCAGTTCAACGCGCTGCGCACGGTCGAGTAGATCGGCGCGGACCAGGCTTCGTGGAGAAGTGAGGGCCGGGCACCTGCCTGGCCCTCACTGCGTTCTCGATGTCTCGGATCGGGCTGCCTCCGTGTCGCGGCGGTCGACACTGTGCCGGTAGGAGGGGCAAGGTCACCCAGACCAGATGAGGAAGAGTAAATCTAAGCGCATGACACTCAAGCAATCTGTCATGAACGGCTGAAAGGGGGTTGAAACCCCCACGCATGGGTACTATGATTCGAGAGTGTTGGCACTCGGGGGTCCAGAGTGCCAAACCCCCGACCGGGGGACGACCGGTAACAACCGCCCAGAGTGCGGTACCCGTATGTCTGGCAAGCGTAAGAAACAGGAGGGTAGAGCATGAATCTGAAGCCGCTGTTCGACAACGTCGTCGTGAAGCCGGCCAAGGCCGAGGAGCAGACCAAGAGCGGTCTTGTGATCCCGGACTCCGCCAAGGAGAAGCCCCAGAAGGGCGAGATCGTCGCCGTTGGTGACGGTCGCTGGGATGACGAGGGCGAGAAGCGTGTCCCGATGGACGTCAAGGTCGGCGACGTCGTCATCTACAAGGAGTGGGGCAAGACCTCGATCAAGGTCGAGGGCGAGGAGTTCTTCATCATGTCGCAGAACGACATCCTCGCAGTCGTGAATGCCTAGCACGTCCATCATCCGCATCTGACACCCAAGAAGGAGGGGAATCACTCAATGGCAAAGGACATCCGTTTCGATGAAGAGGCCCGCCGCGGCCTTGAGGCCGGCGTCAACAAGCTGGCCAACGCCGTCAAAGTGACCCTCGGCCCCCGTGGCCGTTACGTTGTGCTCGAGAAGAAGTTCGGCGCCCCCACGATCACCAACGATGGTGTGACCATCGCCAAGGAGATCGAGCTCGACGATCCCATCGAGAACATGGGCGCCCAGCTCGTCAAGGAAGTCGCCACCAAGACCAACGATGTCGCCGGTGACGGTACCACCACCGCGACGCTGCTCGCCCAGGTCATCGTGCGTGAGGGTCTGCGCAACGTGGCCGCCGGCGCCAACCCGCTCGCCGTCAAGCGCGGCATCGAGAAGGCCGTCGAGACCGTGGTCGAGACCATCAAGGGTCACGCCAAGGAGATCGAGGACAAGGAAGAGATCGCGCACGTGGGCGCCATCTCCGCCGCTGATGAGGCCATCGGCAACAAGATCGCCGAGGCGATGGAGGTCGTGGGCAAGGACGGCGTCATCACCGTCGAGGAGTCGCAGACCTTCGGGATCGACATCGAGACCGTCGAGGGCATGCAGTTCGACAAGGGCTACATCTCGCCGTACATGATCACCGACCCCGATCGCATGGAGGCCGTGATCGACGACCCGGTGATCCTCATCGCCAACAGCAAGATCGGCAACATCCAGGATCTGCTGCCGGTGCTCGAGAAGGTCATGCAGGCCGGCCGCCAGCTCCTGATCATCTCCGAGGACGTGGAGGGCGAGGCGCTCGCCACGCTCATCGTCAACAAGCTCCGTGGCACGTTCACCTCGGTCGCCGTCAAGGCGCCGGGCTTCGGTGACCGCCGCAAGCGCATGCTCGAGGACATCGCCATCGTCACCGGTGGCCAGGTCATCAGCGAGGAGCTCGGCCACAAGCTCGAGAACGTCACGCTCGACATGCTCGGCCGCGCCGAGAAGGTCAAGGTGACCAAGGACGACACCACCATCATCGGTGGCAAGGGTTCCGAGGAGCAGATCAAGGCCCGCATCAACCAGATCAAGGCCGAGATCGAGAACTCCGACTCCGACTTCGACCGCGAGAAGCTGCAGGAGCGTCTGGCCAAGCTCTCCGGCGGCGTGGCGATCATCAAGGTGGGCGCGGCGACCGAGGTCGAGCTCAAGGAGAAGAAGCACCGCATCGAGGACGCACTCCAGGCGACCCGCGCGGCCGTTGAAGAGGGCATCGTCGCCGGCGGCGGCGTGGCGCTCACTGACGCGGTCCCGGCGCTCGAGGCGCTCGAGCTCGACGGTGACGAGCAGATCGGCGTCAACATCATCAAGAAGGCGCTCGATGAGCCGCTGAAGCAGATCGCTGCCAACGCGGGCTTCGAGGGTTCGGTCGTGGTCGAGAAGGTCAAGGCGCTCGACGCGGGCCAGGGCTTGAACGCCGCCACCGGCGAGTATGGCGACCTGCTCAAGATGGGCGTCATCGACCCGGTGAAGGTCACCCGCACCGCGCTGCAGAACGCGGCGTCGATCGCGGCCCTGATCCTCATCACCGAGACCACCGTTTCCGACATCCCCGCCAAGGACGACGCGGCCGCTGCTGCGATGGCCGGCATGGGTGGCGGTATGGGCATGATGTAGGGGCGACCCTGCAGAGTGCGATCCAAGGGCCCCGGCGCAACGCCGGGGCCCTTGTGTGCGTGCGGGGTGACGCACGCGGCAGGCGGCCGGCTCACGTCCCTGAGGGCTCGCGCAGGAGAATGCACCTCCAATCGCACGATACGGGCCGGTCATACGAGGAGTTGGGTCCGGGTCGTTCGCATCACTGGCCCACGGCGGTCTTGAATGCCAACGCAGTGAGTTGACTGGCCAGGGGGGGGATAGGAGTGTCGATTTCGGGAATGGACGTTTGGGGGGTAGGCGTCGGCAGCGGCTTGCGACGATGGGATGCAGATGATGCACAGGGGATTCTGGACATGCGGCTTGCTGGTCATCACCTTCGGGATGCTGATGACGGGAGCGCAGACAGCAAGCGCCATCCAGTACTCTCCGCCCTGGGCGCATGTCATCTCATTCAATGATCCTTCGTATGTCGTCGACACCACGAAGATCAGATGGGGGTCTGGCTGGCTCGAAAGTGCTGGTTATGACACATATGACCCAATAAACCTCTCGACGTACTCGGCATACACGTATTGGCTCGAAGCGGACAGCGTGTACATCTACTGCGGGCACGGGGGTCCCGGTGTCCTGTCCTTTCCTCAAGGCACGATCCTTGCCGAGGACACCCGATTCCCGACCAGGCCCAATCTTGACCCCATATACCTGCTCGAAAACGCGACGCCCGCCAGTCAACTGGGCGACAACCTGCTGGCAATGCTCATCGGGTGCGAGACGGCGGGTACAAGCTGGATGTACGGCAACCTCCCGTCTTCGGTATGGGTTTCATGCGCGGGGTCCTCTACGAGGACTATGTCATCGACAGTCCGCCAGGATGGCATGAGGACGACGAGGACTTGATGGCGTATGCGTATGGCTACATGCTGTATCAGGCGGAGTCTCCCGATTTCAACATGAAGAACTGGGTGGTGAAAGGACAGTATGCACAGGCCTTGCGACCTGCGAGATGCGGAAGCTGGTGATGCGTGATGTGGAGCGCCAATTCGCAAGCCGAACGAACCGTTTCTCGGCGGGTTCTCATCTCTCTTGCGGTGGCGGCGATCATGCTCGCATCGGTGGCCGCAGTGGCGCAGGAGGGCGAGTCGCCTCGAGTCGACGCCGCGGCCGCATCACGCCTGGCGTCAGCATTGGTTGGAGTGGAGCCTGCCTCCGTGTTGTTCGACCGCGGACCTAGTCGAGACACTTTCGAGGTTCGGGGCACTGACGGCCGGGTCGTTTGGGTTGATGTCGGCACCGGTAAGGTGGGCGGGGTGATGGGTTCCATTTTCACGCCGCCCGCTGAGCCAGCTGAAGTCCTGTCGACGAGCCAGGCTCGCGACCTCGCTTATGCGGTCGTGAGCAGTATAGAGCCTGAGGTCAGCACCATGACGCTCGTCGATACCATCCGCACCGGCGAGAGCGTGGCATTCCACTGGCAACGGATCGACGAGAACGGCGCGTGGCTGCCGCAGTGGGTCACCGCATCGGTGGGCATCAAGACGGGTGATGTCGGCGGATACGCTGCCCGCGATGAGGAGGTCCTGATCGAGACCGTGCCCAAGATCGCTGAAGGCGATGCAAGGAGTACGATGCTGCAGCGACTGCCAGCGCACAGCACGGTCGAAGAGCGCCGACTGGTTCTTGCGGTATTCAGGGACAGAAGCGGCGCGCAGCGGTTGGTGTGGTACGGCATGTTCGAGGGCGCCACCAGGGTTCCGATTCGCGGTGATGCCTTCGAACCTGCGAGTGATAGTAGCGACGAGATGGTTCCGATCGGGCTAGCAGAGAAACTGTACGTCGACGCGCTCACAGGGCTCGATGTCACAGATGAGTTCTGACGCGTCATCGGGTTGTCCGTATGTAGTTTGCGGGATGCCGATTGGGGCGTGGAGTACAATGACCGCACCATCTCACGACCCTGGAGCCTGGCATGACGCAAAACGTGCACTTCCTTGCAGAGTGGAACCGCCTGAAGAGCGAACACACACACGATCGTGACGGCGCCAACAACTACGGCTGCTTCAACGTCGAGGCCTCCCGCAACTGCAACTACGTCTACAACTCGCGCGACTGCATCAGCTGTCACAACTCGGACAGCCTCGTTGAGTGCGTGCAGTGCGTGGACTGTCGCGACTGCGCGTATTGCGTGGGCCTTAACGGTGCCCGCTTCCACATCCTCAACAAGGAGTACACGGAAGAGGAGTACTACGCGAAGCTGCGTGCCTTTGGCATCGAGTGGAAGGTCGAAGCGTTCGACCCGCTCGACCCGTACGCCTCGCTCTAGCTCGGAATCCCGCTACAGCACGCCGAGGCCATCGAGGCCGAACCGCGCTCCCAGGTAGAGAAGGAACACCCCGCACGCTCCCAGGACGACCCGGAACGCCGAGGCCGGGAGCGCCCGCTTTCCGCGCGCGGTGGCGCCGATGACAAGACCGTACCAGGCGACGTCGGCAAGCTGGTGGCCGATGAAGAACGCGGCGACACCGATCGGCCCGATAGCCAGGCCGTCGGCGGCGAGCTTCACGCCCACAGTGCCCCACCAGAGCGTCCAGTACGGATTGGAGAGGCTCACGGTGATGCCCTGCATCACCGGCCCCATGCGCGGCTCGGAGCGCTGTTCCTCGGTGTCCTCGGCGGCCGCACCGCGGAGCGCGTCGGCCACCAGGCGGTAGCCAAGCCAGAGCAGGATGGTGCCTCCCGCTACGCCCAGGACACTGCTCACCCGCGGGTCGGCGAGGACCCTCTGCAGGCCGAAGGCGAACCCCACGAGCAGAGCGCCCTCAAGGAGCGCGTGGCCCACCAGCATGAGCGCGGCCGAGCCGGGGCCGCGGGTAAGCGTGCGGCTGATGATCACGGTGAGGAACGAGCCGGGGGCCATGGCGCCCGAGAGCCCCACCACGAACGCCGATCCCCCGAGGGTCAGGGCGGCGAGCAGCTCCGGACTCATGAGCGATGCCCGTTGTGCGGTGCTGGAGGTAGGAGCCGGCCGCTCGGTGGATTCATGATGGTATAGTATCGCAGCGCATGGCCCGGAAGCGGCCGTGCGGTCCACTTGGAAGGGGCTTCACGTGGCGCTCTCGATCGGTATCGTCGGTCTTCCCAACGTCGGCAAGTCGACGCTGTTCACCGCGCTCACGCGCCGACAGGTCGATGCCGCGAACTACCCGTTCGCCACCATCGAACCGAACGTGGGCCTCGTGCCGGTGCCCGACGTCCGCCTCGACCGCCTGGCCGAGCTGGTCACGCCGCAGCGGACCGTGCCTGCGACCGTGGAGTTCGTGGACATCGCCGGACTCGTGAAGGGCGCGAGCGAGGGCGAGGGGCTTGGCAACCAGTTCCTCGCGAACATCCGTGAGTGCGACGCCATCGCTGAGGTGGTGCGGTACTTCTCCGACCCCAACGTGATCCACGTGGACGGCACGGTCGACCCGGCCTCCGATGTGGAGACCATCAAGACCGAGCTCATCCTCGCCGACCTCGGCACGCTGGAGCGCGCGCTGCCCCGCCTCGAGAAGGACGCCAAGCGCGACGTCACGCTCGCGCTCAAGCTCGACGTGGCGCGCAGGCTGGAGGGCTGGATGAGCCAGGGCCACCGCGCACGCACGATGGAGATGACCGACGACGAGCGGGCCGCGATCCGCGACCTGCATCTGCTCACGATGAAGCCGATGCTGTACGTGGCCAACGTTGATGAGTCGGCCATCGGCACGCCGCTCACCGAGATCGACGGGATCGCGCCGGTGCCGATCTGCGCGAAGATCGAATCAGAGATGTCAGAGCTCGAGCCCGATGAGCTCGCCGAGTACCTCGAGATGGAGGGCCTTGCGGAGCCGGGGCTCAATGCGCTGGTGCGCGAGGCGTACCGGCTGCTCGGCCTGCAGTCGTTCTTCACCGCCGGCGTGCAGGAGGTGCGTTCCTGGACGGTGCGCGTTGGTGCGAAGGCTCCCGAGGCGGCCGGCGTGATCCATACCGACTTCGAGCGCGGGTTCATCAAGGCCGAGGTCATCTCGTACGCCGACTACGATGAGCTCGGCAGTGAAGCCGCGGCGCGTGCCGCCGGCAAGCTGCGCATCGAGGGCAAGGAGTACGTCATGGCCGACGGCGACGTGGTGCACTTCCGCTTCAACGTGTAGCGGGTGCGTGCGTCAACCGCAGCCGAACCGTGTGCGACTACCGCAGCGCCTTGTCGATCATCCAGTCGTGGAGGTAGGGGAGCGGACCCGTTCCGCCGATCATCGTGATCGACGCGATCCTCGATTCGTGGTTCTCGATGTACTCCCGGGTGCGCTCGCTGAGGGTGCGCGGCTTCACCAACATCAGCGCCGCGCCGCTCTTGGTACCGCGCACGCCGGCCGCAAGGCAGTCAGGGTACGCCTCGCCGTTTGCCACATAGTAGTTGTTCGCCCACGTGTACAGCCTTCGCAGGATCTCCGCGTTCGTGCCGTAGCGGTCGGATCCGGCGAGGCGGACAGGCGACGGCAGTGAAGCCATGAGCCCGTCTTCGATCACGCCCGTGCCGCCGATGACGAGCGTGGAGCGCCACCGCTCCGCATGTGCCCCGGCGAACGCGGCGGTTGCCGTGCCGAGCGCGCTCGGCTCGACCAGGAGTATGGGGATCTGGCGTGCTCCCGCGTACGCCGAGATGCTCACTGCGTCTGCTGGCGACGTGCCGGTGACAACGCATACACGGCCGTCGGCGGGGACGCCGACCTCCTCGGCGATACGGACCGCGGTCTCGTAGCGGTCGATACCCTCGATGCGGCGCACCGCTGCGTCGGCGACGCCCGCCGCGCGAGCGGCCGCGGTCGCCACCGTGCCCTCGACCGCGCCGGTCCCGCCGAGCACCACGATGCGCTCGGGCGAGAGCCGCGCGAGTTCCGCGGCAGTGGCGGGCGGGAGTGAGGCCGTGCGTGTGAGCAGCAACGGAGCATCGAGCGAGCGTGACAGTGGCGCGCTCGCGAGGGCGTCCGGCCAGTTCTCGCCGGTCGCGAGGAGCACGGTATCGGCGCCATCGGGCCATCCGTCGCGGGAGAGATCGGCGGCCGTGGCGTACCGGTCATCACCGGCGATGCGCGGCCAGTACTGCGTGAAGGGCTCGGTCGCCAGGAACTCGTCCACGCCGTCGGCCATGGCACGAGCGAACGTGGCCTGTCCGGTCGCCGACGTGATGTACGCAAGGTCCGAGGCGTTGCTCATGAAGCCGCACTCGGCGAGCATCGCGGGCATATGCGACCACCGGATCACGTAGAAGCTGGCGGTCTTCGCGCCCCGGTCGGCAAGAGGAACCGATGCTGCGACCTCTTCGTGGACATGCTCGGCCAGCAGAGCGCCGAGGCGGTCTTCCTGGGTGCTGTAGGTCTCATAACCGGTTGCGGCGGAGCTCGTGCTCGAGTTGTTGTGGATCGAGATGAACAGGTCGGCCCCGGTGGCGTTGGCCAGGTCGCACCGCTCCTGGAGCCCGTCCTTCGTGGATGTCGGCAAGGTCAGGCCGTCTTTGGCGAACGCCCAGGTATCGGCTGTGGCGTTGTAGTTCCATGTGGGCCGGTCCTCGGCGCCGAAGGTCGTGCTGTCGCTCACGCGCGACATCGTCACCCGGTGCCCTCGGCTTTCGAGCTCGGTGCGCAACCGCAACGCGATCTGCAGGTTCACCGTCTTCTCATACACACCGAGGGTGTGATTGACGGCGCCCGGGTCGCGCCCGCCGTGTCCGGCATCGATGAAGATGTGCGCCGCATGCGCCGCCGGGGCACCGGCGGCCACCGTCAGAGCGGCGGCGAGACACGTGAGGGCGAGGGCCAGGGGCCGGTGGCTACGATACATGGCTACGTTACGGCCTTTCCTGTCGTGTCCCGGCGTGTTCGGACAGCCGGAATCGGCACGATCCACCGCGATTATAGCGCGGAGTGTTCAACTACTGCTCTCGAACCCCTACAATACGTCTACCGGGGCGGCGGCAGTCGCGCTATCCTATACACTCACTCAGTCACAGCATCCATCAGGCCAGGAGTCGCCCGTATCGTCTACAGGGCTGGACCCTGGTCTTTGTCACATCGGCGAGCGGTGTCCGCGAGGGCACCGAACAGGAGAGGCGGCGCACAGTATGGAGATCGAGATCGGACGCGGCAAGACGGCACGGCAGGCCTACGGATTCGATGACATCGCGATCGTGCCGAGCAGGCGCACGCGTGACCCGCGGGACGTGAACATCTCGTGGGAGTTCTCGTACAAGGGCCGCGACTATGCCTTCCCGCTGCCCGTGCTCGCCTCTGCGATGGACGGCGTCGTCGACCCGGCGTTCGCCATCACGCTTGGCAAGCTCGGCGGCCTTGCGGTCCTCAACCTTGAGGGTATCCAGACCCGTTACGCGGATCCGGCTCCGCAGCTTGACGCCATCGCGTCGTTCTCGCGCGAAGAGGCGACCCGCAAGATGCAGGAGATCTACGCTGCCGAGGACGTGAAGGCCGAGCTCGTGAAGCAGCGCGTGGCGGAGATCAAGGCGGGTGGTGTGCTGGCGGCGGCATCGCTCACCCCGCAGAACGTGGAGCGGTTCATCGGCCCGGCGCTTGAGGGCGGGCTCGACATCCTGATCATCCAGGGGACGGTGGTCTCGGCGGAGCACGTGTCGAGCTTCGACAAGCCGCTCGACCTGAACGCGTTCATCGCTTCGCTCGACATCCCCGTCATCGTGGGCGGCTGCTGCAGCTACCAGGGCGCGCTGCACCTGATGCGCACCGGCGCCGTGGGCGTGCTTGTGGGTGTGGGTCCCGGCCACGCCTGCACGTCACGTCGCGTGCTCGGCATCGGCGTCCCGCAGTGCACCGCCATCGCGGACGCGGCCGCGGCCCGTATGCGCCACCTCGACGAGACCGGCACCTACTGCCACGTCATCGCCGACGGCGGGATGCGCACCGGTGGCGATCTTGCGAAGGCGATCGCGTGTGGCGCGGACAGCATCATGATCGGCTCCCCGCTCGCGGCCGCCGCCGAGGCGCCCGGTCGCGGCTATCACTGGGGCATGGCGACCTTCCACCCGGATCTGCCGCGCGGTACGCGCGTCTTCGCCGGCCAGAAGGGCACGCTCGAGGAGATCATGACAGGCCCCGCGCACGAGAACGACGGTACGCTCAACCTGTGCGGTGGCCTTCGCACCTCGATGGCGACATGCGGGTACGAGAACCTCAAGGCCTTCCAGAAGGCCGAGGTCATGGTCGCGCCCGCGCTGCAGACCGAGGGCAAGACCCTCCAGCAGGCGCAGGGCGTGGGCATGGGCCGGTAGGGGCGACGCGTGACTGACTATCACGACCAGCAGCCGACCGTCCTCGTCCTCGACTTCGGCGCGCAGTATGCGCAGCTGATCGCGAGGCGTGTGCGAGAGGCCCGCGTGTACTCGGAGATCGTCCCGCACGACATCAGCGCTGATGAGATCGAGCGTCGCCATCCGGCGGCGCTCATCTTGTCGGGCGGTCCGGCGAGCGTCTACGCGCCCGGCGCTCCGACGATGGATGCCCGCATCTACGACCTCGGCATCCCCGTGCTCGGTTTCTGCTACGGCATGCAGCTCATGGCGCGCGACCTCGGCGGCGATCTGCCGCACACCGACGTGGGCGAGTACGGGTTCGCGGAACTCACGGTGATGGAGCCGGAGTGCCGGTTGCTCGAGGGCGTTCCGGAGAGCTCGCAGTGCTGGATGAGCCATCGCGACAGCGTGGGTACGCCGCCACCGGGATTCCTCGTGACCGCCCGCACGGCGCTGACGCGTGTCGCCGCGATGGAGGATCCCGAGCGTAGGCTCTATGCGACGCAGTTCCATCCCGAGGTGGCTCACACCGCCTTCGGACAGCACATCATCAAGACGTTCCTGCACGAGATCGCGGGCATCCCGCCGGTCTGGACCATGCTCAACATCATCGATGACACCGTCGCCAAGGTGCGCGAGCAGGTGGGGGGCGCCCGTGTGATCTGCGCGCTCTCCGGTGGCGTTGACTCGAGCGTGGTGGCGGCGCTCCTGCATCGCGCCATCGGCGACCAGCTCACCTGCGTCTTCGTGGACCACGGCTTGCTGAGGCTGAACGAGGCCGAGCAGGTGGTGCGCACGTTCCGCGACCAGTTCCACATCGACCTCGTGCATGTGGAGGCCGAGGAGCGGTACCTCTCGCTCCTCGCAGGCGTCACCGACCCCGAGCAGAAGCGCCGTATCATCGGCGAGGAGTTCTGGAAGGTCTTCTTCGAGGAGGCTACCAAGCTCGAGGGCGTGAAATGGCTCGCACAGGGCACGCTCTATCCGGATGTGATCGAGAGCGGGAACAAGACGGCGGCCAAGATCAAGAGCCACCACAACCTCATCCCGTTCCCGGAGGGCGTGCATTTCGATCTGATCGAGCCCCTGAAAGCACTCTTCAAGGATGAGGTGCGAGCGGTGGGGAGCGAGTTGGGGCTTCCCGATGAGATCGTGCACCGTCAGCCGTTCCCGGGCCCCGGGCTTGCCGTACGGATCATCGGCGGGATCACGCACGAGAAGCTGGAGACGCTGCGGAAGGCCGACGCGATCATCCGCGAGGAGATCGGCGAGTGGGACACCGAGCGCAGCGTCTGGCAGTACTTCGGCGTCCTGCCGGACATCCGCAGCGTGGGAGTGATGGGCGACGAACGCACCTACGGTCACCCGATCATCGTGCGCGCGGTCGCCTCGGCCGACGCGATGACTGCCGACTGGGCGCGACTGCCACACGACCTGCTCGCGAAGATGAGCAACCGCATCATCAACGAGGTGGATGGCATCAACCGTGTGGCGTACGACATCACGAGCAAGCCACCCGGGACCATCGAGTGGGAATAGACAGAGACACGAGTGAGACACAGGCGGCGCCGGGAGACCGGCGCCGCGTGGCACACGGGGTACGACCGCAGGCGAGCGAGTAGGGAGGCCATCGTGGGAGATGAGAACACGGTCCGGGACGAGTCGCGGGCGCAGGAGGAGATCGCGGGCCACAGGGCGCGCATCGACGAGATCGACTGCGAGCTCGTGCGGCTGCTGAACGAGCGGGCGGCCGAGTCCCTCGCCATCAGAGCGCTCAAACCGCAGGTGCACTGGGGGCTCTACGACCCGAAGCGCGAGGAGGAGATCTTCGCCAATCTCGCTCGCTGCAACAAGGGGCCGCTGTACGCGGAGAACCTGCGTGAGATCTATGAGACGGTCCTGCATGTGATGAAGGAGATGCGCGGATGAGCGCTCCGGGACAGCGCAGCGTCGACCCAGTGTCGCGTGAGGGCGGAGTGACGATCATAGCGGGGCCCTGCTCGGTGGAGAGTCGTGAGCAGATGCGGGAAGTCGCGGCCACGCTCAAGGAGCTCGGGGTGCGCGTCATGCGTGGTGGTGCGTTCAAGCCGCGCACGTCGCCGTTCTCGTTCCAGGGGCTTGAGACGAAGGGGCTCGAGCTTCTGCGTGAGGCCGCCGACGAGTACGGGCTGCTGGTGGTGACCGAGGTGACCGACTCCGCCAACGCCGCTCTCATCGATGAGTACGCCGACATCCTCCAGGTGGGCACGCGCAACATGGCGAACTTCAGCCTGCTCCGGAAGATCGGCGAGGTGACGGCGGATTCGCGCAAGCCCGTCGTGTTCAAGCGGGGCATGGCGGCGACGATCGAGGAGTGGTTGCAGGCGAGCAACTACATCACCATGAACGGCAACGAGAACGTGATCCTGTGCGAGCGGGGCATCCGCACGTTCGAGACCGCCTATCGCTTCACGCTCGACATCACGGCGGTCCCCGTAGTGAAGAGCCTGTCCCTGCTGCCGGTCATCGTCGATGTTTCGCATCCAGCGGGCCGGGCGGACCTGGTGCCGGCGATCTCCCGTGCCGCGGTGGCCGTGGGGGCGGACGGCATCATGGTGGAGGTGCACCCGAACCCGCGCGAGGCGCTGTGCGACGGTCCGCAGTCGCTCGATCTTCCCGGCTTCCGTTCGCTCGTGCACGAACTGCAGCGTGTGGCCGCTGCGGTCGACCGCTCGCTGGTCTAGCCGGCCGTTCGTCCGCATCAGGCCAGCATGACCATAGTCGGCCGCTTGTCGACTCGATCATTACGAAACCTTGAGCATGTCCGTGAGGGCTGTCACAATGTAAGGTGATCGCACGTCGGATTCCGGCACCGCACGCGGGATCGTGTTCCGTGAAGAGAGGCGGATGCGGTGACCCAGAGCCCACTCAGCAAGATCTGCATGCACTGCGGTGCGGAGGGCTCCACGCGCATCGGCTACTGCAGCGAGTGCGGCGACGTCGTGTGCGACCGATGCGGCAACACGCAGCTCAGCATGGGCACGATCAAGCCCATCCACGACAGCTGTCTCAAGCACGCCGGAGAATCGTCGTTCTCCATGATCAAGTTCGTCCGGTAAGCGGTCTCACGCTTCAATCCCGGGCTGGCGCAGGGTACACTGTCTCCCCATGACACTCTCTCTGAACGACCTCAACCCCGCGCAACACGACGCTGTCACCACCACCGAAGGCCCGCTCCTCGTGCTTGCAGGCGCGGGCAGCGGCAAGACGCGCGTGCTCACGCACCGGATCGCGCACATCATCGGTGACCTCGGCGTGTCACCCGCGAACATCCTTGCGATCACGTTCACCAACAAGGCGGCCGCCGAGATGCGCGAGCGTCTCATCGGGCTCATCGGTCCATCGGCGCGCCCGATGTGGGTGATGACGTTCCATGCATTCTGTGTACGGCTGCTCCGTTCCGACGGCGGCCGTCTCGGGTACTCCCGTTCGTTCACGATCTACGACGAGGACGACTCCCGCCGGCTGCTCACGAGCGTCCTCGTCGAGCTCGACATCGATCAGAAGATGCTGCCTCCCAAGGCCGTGGCCGGCCGTATCTCCACCGCCAAGAACGAGCTGCTGACGCCGGCCGCGTATCGTGAGCGCGCGGCCATCCCTCCGGAGAAGGCCACGGCGCGGGCGTACGAGCTCTACCAGCGCCGCCTCGCCGAGGCGAACGCGATGGACTTCGACGACCTGCTCGTGAACGCCGAGCGGCTCCTGCGGGAGAACCCCGACGTACTCGAGTTCTACCAGGACCGGTTCCGGTACGTGCTGGTCGACGAGTATCAGGACACGAACCACGCGCAGTACGAGATCGTGAAGCGGCTGGCCTCTCGCGACCGGAACCTCATGGTGGTCGGCGACGACGACCAGTCCATCTACTCGTGGCGTGGGGCCGACATCCGCAACATCCTCGAGTTCGAGCGCGACTACCCCGACGCCACCGTCATCCGGCTCGAGCAGAACTACCGCTCGACGGCGACGATCCTCGCCGCCGCGAACGCCGTGGTCGCCAACAACGAAGGGCGCAAGCCCAAGACGTTGTGGACCGCGAACGTAGGGGGCGAGGCTATCACGCGGTACGCCGCCAACGACGAGCGCGATGAGGCGCGCTTCATCGCCGAGGAGATCGAGCGGCTCCTGCGCGAGGAGCACCGCTCGTACGCGGACTTCGCCGTCTTCTACCGCACGAACGCGCAGTCGCGCGTGATCGAGGACATGTTCCTACGGGCGGGCGTTCCTTATCGTCTCGTGGGCGGCACACGCTTCTTCGACCGTGCTGAGATCCGCGACGTGATGGCGTGGCTCCGGGCCACGGTGAACCCGGCCGATGTGCAGTCGCTCGTGCGCGTGATGGAGAAGCGCGCCGGCATCGGCAAGACCACCATCGATACGCTGCGCACGCGGGCGAACGATGAGGGCATCACGCTCAGCGATGCGATCGCGCGCGCCGGGGCCGAGGGGTGGCTCGCCACCGCCCCGGCGAGGAAAGTGAGCGCGCTCGCGGCTGATCTGGAGGCCGCCCGGGCCGCCGATGCCGAGTCGCTGCGCGCGCGGGTCGAGGGGATCGTGGGGGTCTCAGGCCTGATGGGTGCGCTCACCGCCGAAGGGACGACAGAGGCGGCCGGGCGGATCGAGAACATCCGCGAGTTCTTCGGAGTGGTCGACGAATACGACGCCCAGCACGACGAGCCGGAGGCCCGCACCCTGGAGGCGCTGCTCGAGTGGGTGGCGCTCAGAAGCGATCTGGATGAGATCGCCGAGGACGACCGTGCCGTCACGATGATGACGCTCCATGCCGCCAAGGGCCTCGAGTTCCCGGTGGTGTTCCTGCCGGGCATGGAGGACATGATCTTCCCGCATGCGAGCGCGATCTTCGAGCAGACCGGGTTGGAGGAGGAGCGCCGTCTGTGCTACGTGGGTATCACGCGGGCGCGGCAGCGGCTGTACATCCTGCACGCGAGCTCGAGGATGCTCTTCGGCCAGACGCAGTACAACCAACCCAGCAGGTTCATCGGCGAGATCCCCGATGAGCATCTCAAGCTGGAGGGCGTGGGCTCGGCCGGGTTCGGCGGATCGGCACCGGGGAGAGGACGCGGCGACCGTGGCGGCTCCGTGCGTTGGGGCGGAGGCGCGTCACGCGACGGTGTCCCTGAAGGCGGGAGGGTCTATGGCTCGGGCGCGCGTGTCGAGCGCAAGGCCGAGGAACGCCCGGTGCTCACCGCCGGCGACGTGGTCGACCACAAGGTGTTCGGCCGCGGAGTCGTCCAGTCGGTGAGCGGTGACAAGGTCAGCATCACCTTCCCTGACGGCGGGACGAAGAACCTGCTTCTGGGGTACGCTCCGATACGAAAGGTCGAGGGCTGATCCACGGCTCGAGCGAAAGGACGGCGATGGGACCGGTCTTCGTCTTCGGACACCGCAATCCTGACAACGATTCCATCTGTTCGGCGGTAGCGTACGCGCACCTCAAGAACGTCACGGACCCTGACGAGGTGTACGTCCCGGCGCGTCTCGGTTCGGTGCCACCGGAGACTGCGTGGACGTTCGAGCGGTTCGGTGCGGACCTCCCCGTGGAGATCACCCACGTGCGTACGCGCGTGCGTGACGCGATGAGCGCCGAGGTCGTTTCGATCGGCGTGTCCGAGAACCTGCTCGCCGCCGGCACGCTGATGCGCGAGCGGGGCGTCCGTGCGCTCCCTGTCGTGGACCCGGACCGTACGGTGCGCGGCCTGCTGGACAGCGGCATCCTGGCCGAGCTGTACATCAACGAGACAGCGCTTCTCGGCTTCGAGAAGCTGCCGATGACCGTGGGGGAGATCGCCGAGGTGGTGGGCGGTCGCATCCTGTACGGCGACCGTTCGACGACGCTCACGGGCCATGTGGTGATCGGCGCGATGGAGCCGGACACGATGGTCGCCTACATCCACCCGGGAGACACGTTGATCGTGGGCGACCGGCTGCGCACGCAGCCGCTCGCGCTGGAAGCGGGTGCCGCCTGCCTGATCGTGACCGGCGGATTCGAACCGGACGACTCCGTGCTCGAACTCGCGCGCGCGAAGGGTGCGGCGCTCGTCTCGAGCCCGCACGACACGTACGCCACCGCACGGCTTGTGAACCTCGGGCATTCTGTGGGCGGTGTCATGGATCCCACGCCACTGCTCGTCGATCCCGATGCGCTTCTTGCCGAGGTCGCCGAAGACCTCATCGACAGCCCGCATCGTGAGGCTATCGTCGTCGATCAGGATTCGCGGCTCCTCGGCATCCTCACCCGTAGCAACCTCGCCCGCGGCGTGCGGCGCAAGGTCATCCTGCTCGACCACAACGAGGCGTCGCAGTCCGCCCTGGGCATCGAGGAGGCCGCCGTGGTGGAGATCGTCGACCACCATCGGGTGGGCGACATCCAGACGACCTCGCCGATCATGTTCCTCAACCTCCCGGTGGGCTCGACCGCCACTATCGTGGCCGAGCGGTACCGTGAGCTCGGTGTCACGCCTCCCGAGGCGATGGCCGGCGTCCTGTTGTCAGCCGTACTGACCGACACCGTGCTTCTCAAGTCGCCGACCACGACCGATGTCGACCGCGCGGTGGCGCAGCGACTCGCCGACCAGCTCGGTCTTGACGCGATCGGGTTCGGTTTGGAGATGTTCCGGGCCCGTGCTGCGCAGACCGGCTTCTCTGCGGCAGACGCGGTGAGCCGGGACCTCAAAGAGTACCGCTCGGGAGACCTGGCGATCGGCGTCGCCCAGGTGGAGACGGTCGACGCTGACGAGTATCGCGATCGCGCTGACGAGCTTGCCTCGGCTCTCGAGCAGTTCCGCCTGAGCCGGGGCCTCGACCTTGCGATGCTCCTCGTCACCGACGTGGTGAAGGAAGGGAGCGAGGTGTTCGCGGCCGGCAAGGTGCGGATCGCCGAGCGGTCACTGGGCATCGACCTGAGCGCGGGCTCCGCATGGATGGACGGCGTGCTCTCGCGCAAGAAGCAGGTGGCATCCCGCCTCCTCGATTCGATCGGAGGGTGATGGTGCTCAGGAGCGGACGCGAATCGTGGCAGCGGGACCCCATGCCGGGGATGCTCGTCATCATCGCGGGCGTGCTCCTCGCCGGGTTCGTGGCGCTTGGACTTGCGCTCGTCTTCGCGCCCGCCTTTGTGCGCCTCGACATGAGCGTCTCGGAGGCCATACGCACCGTCTCATGGCCATGGCTCGATCCCGTGGCGCGCTTCGCCACGTGGGTGGGCGACTTCTGGCCGATGGCCATCCTCACAACGGCGACGGGTCTGGGGCTCTGGGTCCGGGGTCGTCGGACCTCGGCCGCCACGCTCGTGCTCACCGTCGCGCTCGGCTCTCTGCTCGGCGCCGGTCTCAAGCTGCTGTTCGGACGTGTCCGCCCCGCGCTCGAGGTTGCGCGCATCGCGCTCCCTGAGTCGTACAGCTTCCCCTCGGGTCACGCGCTCTCGAGCGTGCTCTTCTTCGGCTCTGTCGCCTTTCTCATCATGCTGCACGTGAAGAGCCTCAAGCGTGCGATGGTGGGCGCGGGGGCGTGCACGATGGCCGCGTTCGCGATCGCCATCGCGCGGGTGTACCTGGGGGTCCACTACTTCGGCGACGTCGTGGGTTCCTGGCTGCTCGGGTTCGGGCTGCTCGCGGTGATGGTGCTCGTCTCCGCACGCTGGGGAGCGAGCGGCGCAACCGGCTCTACCTGACGCGTGGGATCCGCACGGTCACCGTGGTGCCTTCGCCAGGCCGTGACGCGATCGTGACGGTCCCGCGGGCGCGCTCGACCGCGTTGCGCACGAGCGACAGCCCCAGCCCCGTGCCCCCGCTGTCGCGTGACCGCGCTCGGTCGACCCGGTAGAAGCGCTCGAAGACCCGTTCGAGGTCGGCCTCGGGAATGCCGATCCCGGTGTCCCGAACGGTGATCGTGGCCTCCGCGTCGCTTGCCGCGACCGAGACCGAGACACCCCCGGACTCCGTGTACGCGATGGCGTTCGAGAGCAGGTTGTCGAGCACGATGGCCAGGTCGGCGGCGTCCATGGCTACTGCGACGTCCTGCCCGGCGATGGCGGTGAGGTCGACGCTGAGCATGAGCCCTCGCTGGCTTGCCGCACGGCGATGCGCCGAGCATGCGAGGTCGACGCCCCGCCTGACCTCCGTGATGGCGTCAGGTCCCGGCAGCCGCTCCATGCGCGAGAGGTCGAGCAGGTCGGCCACGAGCTGGCGTAGCCGTGTCGCCTCGCCACGGATCTGACCCACGAACGCGAGCGCCTGTTCGGAGTCGCCGTCGCGGGCGGCGCTGTCGGCGCTTTCCGCGAGCAGCAGGATGCCCGCGGTGGGGGTCTTGAGCTCATGCGATGCGTTGGCCACGAAGTCGGCGCGGACTGCGTCGAGCCGCATGCGGTCCGTCGTATCCGTGATGGCCACCAGCGTGCGTTGTCCACCCGGGCCTTGACCCAGTGGCACGATGCGCAGCCGGTGGTAGCGCTGGTAGGGGTCGGGGCCGAGGTCGATGGTGGCGGGCGCAGCCTCGGTCAGGCGGCCCTCGATCGCGGCCACGAGTGATGCGGGGAGTCCGGAATCCGCAAGCAAGCGCCCCTCGATGCCATGCGTTGAACCACGCAGCAGTCCCGTCTTGCGGTTGGCCAGGGCGACCCTGCCCTGCTCGAGGAGTAGTACCGCATCGTCCAGGCCGTCGACCGCCATCCGGAGCGCCTGTCGCTCCGTCTGCAGCTGCTGGATGCGGTCGCGCATCTGCGTGGCGAGCACGCCGAGAGCGTCGCCGAGCGGCGCGAGCGCGGCGTTCGTCGGGGGGATCGGCGTGCCGAGGTCGCCGGAGGCCATCGCACGCGCGGCGTCGGCCAGGCGGTCGACCGGGTGGGCCGTCGTGGCCGTCAGACGCCAGGCGAGCAGGACGGCGCCGAGCGTGCCGATCGCGAGCAGGATGAGTCCGGTCGTGCGCAGCTCATCGGTGAGGGCGTTCACCGCGGCGAGTGAGGTCGAGGCACGCACGGCGACGCGCTGACCAGCGACCACGGCCGGTACCGCCACGTACAGGCGATCCACATCCTGGGTGTCGGAGCGCCTGATGTCGGTGCCCTCGCGTCCTGCGAGTGCCGCGGAGACTTCGGGGCGGTCGGCGTGGTTCTCGAGGTTCGAGGGCTCCTCTTCGCTGTCGGCGATCACCGTGCCGTCGCTCGCCACCACGGTGATCCGTACACCGGTCTCGGCGCCGAGGCTCCGGGCGGTCTCCTGTGGATCGCCATCGGTCTCGCTCACGAGCAGCGCCGCTGATCGCGCAGAGCCGATCAGGTAGCTGGTCTCCCGCTCGGTCACCTCACTGGCGAGCGGACCGTACAGACTCCAGGTCCATGCCGCCGCGAGCACCAGTGCGATCGAGAGCGCGCCCGCCAACAGGCGCAGGCGATAGGGGGTGATCCGCCGTGATGAGAGACGGCTCACCGTGAGTCGCCGTCAGGATCGTCGTGATCACGAGGCGCCGGGTCGAAGCGGTAGCCCACTCCGTGCACGGTGTGTATGTACCGGAATCGCGAGCGGTCCTCAACCGCCTGGCGCAGCCGACGGATGTGCACGTCGATGGTGCGCGACGAGGGAAGGAACTCGTAGCCCCACACCTCACGGGCAAGGCGCTGCCGGGACATGAGCTGTCCGCTGTTACGCGCCAGTGCGAGCAGCAGCTGGTACTCCTTGAGGCGGAGCTTCACAGGCTCGCCCGCGATGGTGGCCCGTAGCTGTGCCGGCTCCAGGACGAGATCGCCTGCCTCGATGAGGTCGTCGGCTTCGAGCACCACTCGCTCGCGGACCCGCCGGAGGTTGGCGCGCACGCGTGCAAGCAGCTCCTCCATCGAGAACGGCTTGGTCACATAGTCGTCGGCGCCGGCGTCCAGGCCACGTATCGTGTCTCGCTCGCCATCGAGGGCTGTCACCATGATGATGGCAACTTCGGCGTTCTCCCTGCGGACCTCCTCGGCGAAGCGGTAGCCGTCGATGCCGGGGAGCATGAGGTCGAGCAGGATGAGGTCCGGCTGCTCGGCGCGCGCGAGCGTGAGGCCATCGAAGCCGTCGCCGGCGGCGCTCACCTCGAATCCCGCGCGCTTCAGCGCATAGCTGACGGTCTGTCTGATGATCGGGTCGTCTTCGACCACGAGGATCCGGGTCATGGCCTCTCTCTGTTCCGCCGGGTACTGCCTGCATTCTGACACCGTGCGTCGGCATTGAACATGCATGTAACAAAGAGTTCACGAGAAGGTGGTGGAATTCACATCGGTGCAACCATCGACCTCCCGGGTCTCCGTAGTCTGGCATCGGACCGGTCCCCTGTGACCGGGCAGCGATGTCGAGACGAAGGAGTCATACGTGGATCTCAAGAGGTTGGTGGCACCCGGCCTTGCCGTGCTGATGCTCGCGGGCACCATGGCGTTCGCCGGCTGCAGCGCCGAAGAGGAGCCGGTCGCCCAGGGCGATCCGGCGGCTGAAGGGGCGACCGAGGAGCTCGAGGGCTCCATCACCGTGCAGGGTTCGGATACCCTGCTGAACGTCGCCACCGCCTGGAGCGACGCGTTCATGGACGCGAACCCCGGCGTGGACATCTCGGTCCAGGGCGGCGGTTCTGGCACGGGTATCGCGGCGCTGATCAACGGTACCGTGGACTTCGCCAACGCCTCGCGCGGGATCAAGGACGAGGAGGTCACGGAGGCCGAAGGCAAGGGCATGGAGATCGTGGAGCACTCCGTCGCCATCGACGGCATCGCGGTCGTGGTCAACCCGGCCAACGGGGTCGAGGCGCTTTCGCTCGACGACCTGGGCAAGATCTTCCGCGGCGAGATCACCAACTGGAAGGACGTTGGCGGCATCGACGCCGAGATCGTGCTGCTCTCGCGTGACAGCTCCTCCGGCACGTACGAGTTCTTCAAGGAGACCGTCGTTGGCGACGACTTCGAGTACGCCGCGTCCGCCAAGCTGCTGCCTTCGAACCAGGCGATCGCCGATGAGGTGAAGGCGAATGAGGCCGGCATCGGCTATATCGGTCTCGGCTATCTCACGCCTGATGTGAAGGTCGTCGCCATCGACGGTGTCGAGGCTTCGATCGAGACCGCCGCGGACGGCTCGTACCCGATCAGCCGCTACCTGTACATGTACAGCGACGGCGAGCCCGAGGGCGTCATGGCCGCATACCTCGACTGGATCCTCGGCGCCGAGGGTCAGCAGTTGGTCGAGGACGAGGGCTTCGTCCCGATTCCGTAGACCGCATGAGCCTCCCTCCCTCACACGGGCAGCGGCGTCTCGGCCGCACGACCACGCGTCGTGCGGCCGAAGGCGTCGTTCGCGCGATCATCTACGTATGCGGTTGGCTCGCCATCATCATCCTCGCGGCCATCGCGCTGTTCCTCATCTGGAACTCCGTTCGTGCGCTCAGCGAGGCCGGACTCGGCTCCATGCTGTCCGGCACCGCCTGGTATCCCACCTCGAGCCCCGGCAAGTTCGGCATGCTGCCGCTCATCCTGGGCTCGCTCTTCGTGACCGGCGTGGCGCTTGTCGTCGCGGTACCGCTCGGCGTTGCCGCGGCGGTGTTCATCTCCGAGTTCTCAGGGACCGGGGTCAAGGACGTCATGAAGTCGATCATCGAGTTCATGGCCGCGGTCCCATCGGTCGTGTACGGCCTCATCGGTGTGGCCGTGGTGATCCCGCTCGTGAAGGACGTGTTCGCGCTGAACAGCGGGATGACAGCGCTTGCCGGCGGCATCGTGCTCGGCGTGATGTCGCTCCCCACGGTGATCTCCATCTCGGAGGACGCCCTGCACGCGGTGCCCTTCGATCTGCGTCAGGGTTCGGCGGCGCTCGGCAACACGCGCTGGCAGACCACCTACAAGGTGACCATCCCCGCCGCGAGCTCCGGCATCTTCGCGGCGATCATGCTCGGCCTCGGGCGCGCTATCGGCGAGACGATGGCCGTGCTCATGCTCACCGGCAATGCCGCGATCATGCCCACGAGCGTGCTGGAATCGGTACGCACCATGACCGGCACCATCGCCGCCGAGATGGGCGAAGTCGTGCAGGGCGGGCTCCACTACTCCGTGCTGTTCTCGGTGGGCCTGGTCCTGTTCGTGATCACGTTCGCGATCAACCTGGCAGCCGACCTCGTGCTCGAACGACAGCGGAAGCGGTGGCGCCGATGAACAGGATGTCACGCACCCGGAGAGCGCGCAGCGCCGAGGCGATCGCAAGAGTGCTCACCGGTATCGCGGCGCTGGCCGTGGTCGCGGTCGCGCTGTTCGTGCTCGGGTACATCGTGTACAACGGCATCGCGGCCATCGACCTCACGTTCCTAACCGACGTGCCGCGTGACCGTGGGCGTGAGGGTGGCATCCTCCCGGTCATCGTGGGCACGTTGTGGGTGACGATCGCAACAGCCGCACTCACTCTGCCCGTGGGGGTCCTCGCCGGGATCTACCTGTCGGAGTACGCCCCGCGCAACCTCGCCACCCGGGCGATCAGGCTTGCGATCACCAACATGGCGGGCGTGCCGTCCATCGTCTACGGCCTGTTCGGTCTCGCGGCGTTCGTGCTGCTGGCCGGGTTCGGCCGGTCGATCATCGCGTCGGCGCTCACACTTACCTGCATGACGTTGCCGGTGGTGATAACGGCCACCGAGGAGGCGCTGCGGCAGATCCCCCAGGATCTGCGTCAGGCATCGCTCGCGCTCGGCGCCACCCGGCTGCGCACCATCTACAAGGTGGTCCTGCCGGCGGCGGCGCCGGGCATCATCACCGGCTCGATCCTCGGGCTCGCACGTGCCGCGGGTGAGACGGCGCCGATCCTGTTCACCGGTGCGGTGTTCCAGATGCGGCGACTACCCGAGGACCTATCGTCACAGTTCATGTCCCTGCCGTATCACATCTACGCGCAGGTCACGTCGGTACCCGGTTGGAACCGTACGCTCGTGTGGGGGACCGCGCTCGTCCTGGTCGCCGGCGTGAGCGTTGTCAGCGTCATCGCCGCCCTCTGGCGGTCGGCGCAGAGGAGGAGGGTGAAGTGGTGACAGCAGTGCTACTGGAGCGCGATGGCGTCGTGTCGCTCGGCACGCCACACATGCAGGTCCGCGAGGTGGCCGATGCCGCAGTGAGCGAGGAGGCCGCGTCGGCGGCCCGGGGCAGCTTCTCGCTCACTGGCGTCTCGGTGGCCTACGGACGCGATCAGGTGATCGAGGGTGTCGACATGGACATCCCTTCACGCTCGGTGACGGCGCTTATCGGCCCTTCAGGCTGTGGAAAATCAACGCTGTTGCGATGCCTGAACCGCATGAACGATGAACTCGGCAACGTCATCGTCGGCGGTCGGATCACACTGGACGGCTCCGACATCATGGGCAAGGCGATGGACCCGGTCGAGCTCAGGATGCGCGTGGGGCAGGTGTTCCAGCGCCCCAATCCGTTCCCGATGAGCATCTACGACAACGTCGCGTACGGTCCGCGCACGCAGGGCATCCGGCGCAAGTCCGAACTCGACGCGCTCGTTGAGGAGTCGCTGAAGGGCTCGGCGCTCTGGGACGAGGTGCGCAAGAGCCTCAAGAAGCACGCGTTCGAGCTTTCGGGTGGACAGCAGCAGCGGCTGTGCATCGCGCGGGCGCTTGCCACCAAGCCGGAGGTCATCCTCATGGACGAGCCCGCTTCGGCGCTCGACCCCATCTCGACCCAGCAGATCGAGGACACCATCGCTGAGCTCAAGGACTCCGTGACCATCGTCATCGTCACGCACAACATGCAGCAGGCGGCGCGTATCTCGGATCAGACCGCGTTCATGTTGCGCGAGAGCCTGGAGGAGCCGGCGCACCTCATCGAGGTGGGCGACACCAAGAAGATGTTCACGAACCCGGACGATCCGCGTACAGAGTCGTACATCACCGGCCGCTTCGGCTAGGTGTTCTGCCCGGATACGTTGTTGACACCGGGCACCCGTGAGATCGGTGGTAGGCCGCCGATGCCGCCGTGCGGACGTCTGTGATTGTAATTGAACATCCAGCCAGGGAGCGCCGCCAGGCGCTCCCTGTTGCTCTGGTAGGGCTTCCTGTATGCCCAGCCGTTCAACATCAGCCGGATGAAGCGTTCGGCCTTGCCGTTGGTCTGAGGCCGGTACGGCCGTGTGTGAGACCGCACGACGCCGTGCTCCTCAAGCACCGCTCGCTGGGCATGTGATGAGTACGACATCGCGTTGTCGGTGAGCAACCGTCTGACCGTGATTCCGTGACCGGCGTAGTAGTCGATCGCCCGGGCGGTGAATCCAGCGACGGTGTCCGCACGCTCATCTTCGTGTACCTCGACATAGGCCAGACGTGAGTGGTCGTCGATGGCGACATGGATGAAGTCGAACCCGCCGCCCACATTGCGCTTCTTCTCAGCGCGACCCCCGAACCGCCAGCCGCCGCCTTCACCGAGACGTCCGAGCTTCTTCACGTCTATGTGCAGCAGGTCGCCGGGCGCGGCGTGCTCGTAGCGCATCGCAGGCGCCTTGGGTTCACGGTCCAGGTCACAAAGCCGGCCCTGACCGTTTCTGGCCAGCACGCCGTAGATCGTGGACGGGGCGAGTCCCGTGTGCCATGAGATCGTCAGTGGCCCCTCACCGATCCTGCGGCGACGCCAGATGCGTCGGAGGTCTCGGGCCGACACTCGCTCACGGATGCGCACAGGCCTACTCGAGCGGTCGTACAGGCCCAACTCACCGTCGGCGGTGAATCGCCCGAGCCACTTGTAGGCGGTCTGCCTCGAGACGCCTGCGGCTTGAGCCGCAGCGGTCACCGTCCAGCCCAGCTGGATCACGCGAGTGACGAGCAGTCGCCGTCCTGCAACGGTGAGAAGCGCGTTAGGATGTGACACGAGGGTCCTCCTTGTTCAGTTGTGGCTTCGACACCTACAACCGAACGGGAAGACCCTCATCTATGTCAACAACCTATACGGGCAGAACAGCTAGGC
>JAZIGI010000006.1:0-69790 GCA_036679125.1 Actinomycetota bacterium
CTTGCGCCGCATGAGCGGGATTGCTGACGCCGAAACCCACGGCGACCGGCAGGGCGGTATGCCGCCTGACACGAGCCACCTGATCGGCGAGTCCGGCCGCGAGTGACTCCCGCTCCCCCGTCGTGCCGATGGCGCTCACACAGTAGATGAATGCCGTGGATGCCGCCGCGACAATGGCGAGGCGGTCGTCCGTCGATGTTGGCGCGGTGAGGAACACGGTATCGATGCCCGCGGACACCTGACGCCACGGAGAGGCTGCCTCGGGGGGCATGTCGGGGATGATCACGCCCACAACCCCGGCGGCCCGCATACGCTCGGCAGTTCCCTTGAGGCCGAGGCGCATCACGGGGTTCATGTAGGTCATGACCACCACCGGCGGCGCGTGGTCCACACCGGGATCCCGGATGAACGCCTCGGCCACCTGTATCGCGTGGATCAGGCCGAAGCCCCCTTCGCCTGCGCGGGCGACCGCAGCCGCCTCGGCGATCACGGGACCGTCGGCGAGCGGATCGCCGTACGGAACGCCGAGCTCGATCACGTCAGCGCCTCCCCTCGCGGCGGCCCTGAGCGCCTCGAGCGAAGTGGCGCGGTCGGGATACCCCGCCATCACGTACGTGATGAGCGCAGGTCTTCCCTTGCCGAAAGCCGCCGAGATGCGGGAGCCCGGCGCGTCCCCTCGCTCGCTGTCCTCGCCGGGGGCCCGCGGCGCCCTCGGACGCGATGCGTCCTCGGCGCCTACCCCGGCTGTGGAGGCGTCGCTCGAGAACGCGCCACCCTCCCGCTTCTCACTCGCCAAGGCCAGCCTCCCGCACGATATCCATATCCTTGTCGCCGCGGCCTGAGACGGTGACGATCACCGTGGCGTCCGGGCCGAGCTCAGCGGCAAGACGCGGCAGGATTGCGAGCGCATGTGACGATTCGATCGCCGGGATGATGCCCTCGTCTCTCGTGAGCAGCGCGAACGCCTCGAGCGCCTCGGCGTCCGTCACGGTCTCGTAGCGCACGAGGCCCTCGTCCTTGAGATAGCTGTGCTCCGGCCCGACACCCGGATAGTCGAGGCCGGCCGATATGGAGTACGCCTCGAGCGGGTTGCCCGCATCGTCTTGGAGCAGGTAGCTGTAGAAGCCATGCAGCACGCCCGGGGAGCCCTTGGTGAGCGCCGCGCCGTGCCGGTCCGTATCGAGACCCAGCCCGGCTGCCTCTGCGCCGATCAGCAGCGGACGCTTCTCGGCCGGAACGTCGCGCAGGAACGGGTAGAACGTGCCGATGGCGTTACTGCCGCCGCCGATGCACGCCACCACCGCGTCCACGTGCGGAATCTGCTTCTCCTCCATCTGGCCGAGGATCTCGGAACCGATGACACTCTGGAAGTAGCGGACCATCTGCGGGTACGGATGCGGTCCAAGCGCGGAGCCGATCACGTAGAAGGTGTCCTCGACACGCTCGACCCAGTGGCGCAGCGCGGCGGTCACCGCGTCGGCAAGGGTGCCCTGCCCGTCCGCCACGGGAACCACCTCGGCGCCGAGCAGGCGCATCTTATAGACGTTCAGCGCCTGGCGACGGATGTCCTCAACACCCATGAAGATCGAGCACTCGAGGCCGAGGAGCGCCGCGGTCGTCGCGGTGGCCACGCCATGCTGTCCGGCTCCGGTCTCGGCGATCACGCGCTTCTTGCCCATGCGCCTGGCGAGCAGGCACTGACCGATGGTGTTGTTGATCTTGTGCGCACCCGTGTGATTCAGATCCTCGCGCTTCAGGTATACGGTGCCGAGGCCTACCGTTTCGGCAAGCCGGTCCGCGCGGTACAGGGGTGAGGGGCGGCCGACGTAGTCGCGCAGGAGCGAGATGAACTCCTCGAGGAAGGTGATGTCCTCGATCGCCTCCTGGTAGCTCGTCGCGAGCTCCTGGAGGGCCGGGATGACCGTCTCCGGCACGAACGTCCCTCCATACGGGCCGTAGAAACCCTGCGCATCAGGGGTGGAGTAGGCCATGTCGGCCGAGGGTAGCAGTACGTCGCTCATCAAGCGCTCCTTTGGTTCAGGTCTGGTCAACCGGTGTGGTAGTTGATAGGTCGGCGGCGCGCACCGCGGCTGTGAACCGCTCGATCAGTCCGTGGTCCTTCACGCCCGGCGCTGACTCCACGCCTGAGGATACATCGACCGCGTACGGTCGCAGCACCCCGATCGCCTCGGCGACATTGTCCGGACCGAGGCCGCCGGCAAGCAGCACCGGCGCCCACGCGGGCAGGCGTCCTGCGACGTCTCGCCAACCGAACGCCTGCCCCGTGCCGCCCTGCGCGCCGGCTACGTACGTGTCCAGCAAGAATGCCGAGACAGCGCCCCGATATCGCTCGAGACCCGCAGGGTCGAAATCCCGCCCCACGCGGATCGCCTTGACGACCGGCACAGGGGCGGCGTCACACGTCTCCGGCGCCTCATCGCCGTGGAACTGCACGGCGGTCAGGCCGAGGCGTGCCACCGCCTCCCAGACATCGTCGGCCCGGGCGTCGACGAACACGCCCACGCGCGCCACCAGCGGAGGGATACCCGCAAAGACAGCGTCCGCTTGATCCAGCGTCACTTGCCGCTTCGACGGCGCCAGCACCACTCCGAGCGCGTCGGCTCCCGCCGCCACCGCAGAGGCAGCGTCTTCCGGCCGGGTGAGGCCGCATATCTTGATCCGCGTGCGCATCCCCGGCGCCTACTCGGCCTCGTGGAGCGTCGCGCCGGCGGCGAAGTCGAAGTCCTTCAGTTCGCCCGCGTTGTACTGCGCGTAGGCCGCCAGGTCGAAGTGGCCGTGACCGGAGAGGTTGAACAGGATGACCTTGTCCTCGCCCGCAGCCTGCGCGGCCTTCGCCTCATTGATGGCCGCGAGGATCGCGTGGCTGGACTCAGGCGCGGGCAGGATACCCTCGGCACGGGCGAACTGCACGGCTGCCGCGAAGCACGCGGTCTGGTCGACAGCCACCGCCTCGACCTCGCCGTCGTGCACGAGGCTGCTCAAGAGCGGCGAGTCGCCATGGTACCGCAGGCCGCCGGCATGGATGCCAGCCGGCACGAAGTCGTGGCCGAGGGTGTACATGAGCATCTGCGGCGTCATCCCAGCTTCGTCGCCGAGGTCGTACCGGTACTCACCCGCGGTGAGCGTGGGGCACGCCTTGGGTTCGACCGCCAACAGGCGCGCGTTGCTCTTGCCCTCGAGCTTGCGGTGGTAGTACGGGAACGCGAGACCCGCGAAGTTGCTGCCGCCACCGACGCATGCGACGACCACGTCGGGCTCCTCCTCGGCAAGCCGCATCTGCTCGATCGCCTCGAGGCCGATGATCGACTGATGCAGGCACACGTGGTTGAGCACGCTGCCGAGCGCGTAGTGCGTCCCCGGATCCTTGATGGCGACCTCGACGGCCTCGGAGATCGCGATGCCGAGCGAGCCGGTGGAGTCAGGGTCCATCGCAAGGACGTGACGCCCCGCGTCGGTGAGGTTCGTGGGCGAGGCGTGCACCGTGCCGCCGGACGTCTCCATCAGGATGCGGCGGTACGGCTTCTGCTCGTAGCTCACCTTCACCATGAACACCTCGACATCGATGCCGTAGAGCGCACCGGCGATCGAGAGTGCGCTGCCCCACTGGCCCGCACCGGTCTCGGTGGAGAGCTTGGTGATGCCCTCCTGCTTGTTGTAGTACGCCTGCGGGATCGCGGTGTTGGGCTTGTGCGAGCCGGCCGGAGAGACGCCCTCGTACTTGTAGAAGATCTTGACGCCCGCGGGAAGGCCGAGTGCACGCTCGAGTGCCTTCGCGCGAAGCAGCGGCGACGGCCGGTAGGTCTTGTAGACGTCGATCACCGCTCCGGGGATGTCGATCCACCGCTCGGGCGACATCTCCTGCTTCACGCACTCCATCGGGAAGATCGCGGCGAGCCGCTCGCCGATCTGGTCCATCGAAAGCTCGCTGCCGTCGGGCTCGACGACCTTCGGTGGCGCCAGCGGGGTCTTCAGGTCGGGTATCACGTTGTACCACGCCTCGGGGATCCTGGTCTCGTCCAGGCCGAACCTCGTCTTGTTACTACCCATGTCGCTCACTCCTCCCGCCGAGGCACTGCGCCCCGGCAAACCCGTCTCCCCGAGCGCATCGCCCGCGGTCCTGACCGTTTCCCTATCGTCTCGAGCGTTTCGGCACGCCCGTCAGCGCCCTCACGGCATCCTCGGGTGCCGGAGATCGCATCAGCGATGTCCCGACGAGCACCGCGTGGGCCCCTGCGGCCGCGGCGGCTTCCACATCGGCACGCACCTCGATGCCACTTGCGGCGATCACGAACAAACCGCAGCTGTACGCCGCCTCCGACACGAGCTCCAGCTGTGACGCCCTGTACACCTCAAGCGTGTGGAGGTTCCGCGCGTTGACCGCGACGACCTCGGCATCAAGCGTGCACGCATGATCCAACTCGTCGAAGTTCGCCACCTCGATGATCGGACCCAGGCCCAGCTCCCAGGCGAGCTCCACGTACTCACGCGTGCGGGTCCCAAGGACGCTGATCATAAGAAGCACCGCATCCGCACCGTTCGCGCGCGCCATATAGAGCTGGATAGGGTCCACCACGATGTCCTTGCACAGCATCGGCAGGTGAACTGCTCCGACGGCGTCCGAAAGATCCGCGAACGAACCGCCGAAGTACTCGGGCTCGGTAAGCACCGAGATAGCCGCGGCCCCGCCGGAGGCGTACCGCCGCGCCTGCGTCGCCGCGGAACACTGCAAAGCGATGGCCCCCTCGCTCGGCGACGCCTTCTTCACCTCGGCGACCACGCCGACGTCGCCGCGATCGTGCAGGAGCATGAGGTCCTCGTGAGGACGTGGTTCTCTGCCGCACCGCAGGAGCGCCATGCGTTCCATGTCGGTCAGGGACGAGAACTCCGCGCGCACGCGCGCCTTGCGGTGTTCCACTATCGTGTCGAGCACGCTCATGAGGTCTCCTTTGCCAGACGCACCGAAGTGAAAACCAGCCGATCGAGCACCTCTGCCGCACGGCCCGAGTCGATCGACTCCCGCGCGCGCGCTATACCTTCGGCAAGGTCATTCACCGCGCCCGCGGCAAGCAGTGCTGCGGCCGCATTCATGAGCACCACGTCGCAGCGCGGTCCGTGCTCGCCCTCCAGGACGGCACGCACCAGAAGCGCGTTGGCCGCCGGGTCACCGCCGGCGGTGTCGGCGACCGTGCCCCGCGCAATCCCCACCTGCTCGGGCGTGATCTCATACGTACGTACCCCCGCACCGGCGACGGCATCGAACTCCGCCACTGTGGTGGGGCCGCTCGCCGAGACCTCGTCCAACCCCGGATGACCATGCACCACGAGCACGCGCTCCGCGCCCAGGCGCCCCGCCACCTCGGCAAGGACCGGGACCAGTCTGGGGTCGTACACGCCGATCAACTGGCGCTTCGCACCTGCCGGGTTGGTGAGCGGGCCGAGGATGTTGAACACGGTCCGGATGCCGATCTCGCGGCGAGTCGGCCCGGCGTGGCGCATGCTCGCGTGCAGTGACTGGGCGAACAGAAAGCCGACGCCCACCTCGTCGATGCACCGCGCGATGGCGGCAGGCCCGAGTCCGATGTCGACGCCAAGCGCCTCAAGCACGTCCGCAGCACCGGAAGACGACGAGACCGCACGGTTGCCATGCTTGGCCACTGGCACGCCCGCACCGGCAACTACGAACGCCGTGGTAGTGGAGATGTTGAACGTGTGCAGACCATCACCACCGGTGCCCACGACGTCCACATATCCCGGCACGGCCGGACGCACCGGTGTCGCGTGCTCGCGCATCGCTCGCGCGAAGCCGACGATCTCATCGACCGTCTCGCCCTTCATGCGCAACCCCACGATCAGCGCCGAGATCTGCGAGGGCGTCGCCTCGCCGTCCATCACGATGCCCATCACCCGCTCGGCCTCGTGCTCGTCAAGCGACCCACCGTCGGCCACGCGGGCGATCGCTCCGGCGACCGTGGTAACCTCGGCCATCCGGGCTGACGACCGCGCCACTCCTCCCGCTGCGGCGATCGCCGCAGGGGCCTCGGGCGTCGATCGCTCGAGCGGCACCTCGCCGCATAGGTCCAGGAAGTTCGCAAGCAGCTTGGTGCCTTCGGGGGTAAGCACGCTCTCGGGATGGAACTGCACGCCGAAGATCGGCAGCGTCTCGTGTCGCATGCCCTGCACGACGCCGTCGGCGGTCGTCGCCTGCACCAGCAGGGGCGAACTCACGCTCGTGGCGTCGACACACAACGAGTGATAGCGGGTGGCGGTGAACGGGCTCGGGATGCCTGCGAAGAGTCCGGTGTGGTCGTGCGAGATCTCGTCCGTCTTGCCGTGCACTGGCCTGGGCGCCCGGCACACGGTGCCCCCAAAGACCTCACCAATAGCCTGATGGCCGAGGCACACGCCAAGCACGGGAACTCCGGCCACGGCGGCGGCGCGCACCACATCCGCCGAGATGCCGGCGTCAGCCGGCGTACCCGGCCCCGGCGAGATCACGATGCCCGCGGGCTCGAGCGCGAGGGCCTCGCTCGCACTCAGCGCGTCGTTCCTCCTCACCTCGACGTCAGCTCCGAGCGCCGCGAGCAGCTGCACCAGGTTGTAAGTGAAACTGTCGTAGTTGTCGATGACCAGGATCATCGCTCGGCCCCCCGGTCAGCGCAGACAGACGCGTTCTCGGTCTCCGCGGAGGCAATCGCCGACTCCTCCAGGCGGACCGTTTCGCAGGCGGGGGAGCCGCGAAGCGGCGAGGGGCCCCGCCGAGTGATGTCCGCCGAGGAGTCGGCGACTGCTTCCGCCATTCCGGCGTGCATCCCTGCCGCCAGCTCGAGCGCGTGATGAAGGGCGCGGGCCTTGTGGAGGCACTCCTCGTACTCGCGCTCCGGGTCGCTGTCCATCACGATTCCCGCGCCGCTTTGCAGGTACGCCCGTCCGCCGGCGAGCACGAACGTCCGGATGGTGATGCACATGTCCATCGCGCCATCCACGCCGAAGTACCCGACCGTACCGGCGTACGGGCCGCGCGCCATAGGCTCGAGACCTGCGACGATCTCCATCGCGCGCACTTTGGGAGCGCCGGAGACCGTGCCCGCCGGGAAGGTGGCGCGAAGCGCGTCGAAGGCGTCCTTGCCCTCAGCAAGCGTGCCGGTCACGTTGCTCACGATGTGCATGACGTGGCTGTAGTACTCGACCTCCATGAGCTCATCGACGGTCACCGTGCCGGGTGCGCTCACCCGCCCGAGGTCGTTGCGACCGAGATCCACAAGCATGACGTGCTCGGCGCGCTCCTTCTCGTCGGCGAGCAGGTCGGCACGAAGGCGGCCATCCTCGGCCGAGTCGGCGCCGCGCGGACGTGTGCCGGCAAGCGGCCGCGTCAGCACCTGGTCGTCCTCGACCCGGACGAGCGGCTCGGGGCTCGAGCCCACCAGCGTGACGTCGGAGGTGCGGACGTAGAACATGTACGGGCTCGGGTTCACTGCCCGGAGCACGCGATAGAGATCGAGTCCGTCGCCTTCGTAGGGAGCCGAGAAGCGCTGCGAGAGGACCGCCTGGAAGATGTCGCCCGCGGCGATATGCTCCTTGACTGCCTCGACCGAGGCCATGAACCCCTCTCGGTCCGTGTGCGCTTTCAGCGGCACCGGCCGCTGCACACCCACCTCGCCGAGCTCCACCCCGCGGGGTCCCCGGTCGATGCGTGCCAGGCAGTCGTCGATCCTGCGCAGCGCCGCGTCATAGGCCGGGCCGGGCGCGCCACCGGGGCGGACCGGGGCGATGATTTGCATCACACGGCGCGCATGATCGAATGCGACCACGATGTCGGCCATCATGAAGACCATGTCCGGGACGCCGAGTTCATCGTTGGCGTGGCGCGGGACGCGCTCAAACCCGCTCGCCGCTTCATATCCGACGAACCCGACCGCACCGCCGACGAACAGAGGCAGACCCGGGATGCGGGCCACGCGACCGGTCTCGAGATGCTCGGCCACGACCGTGAGTGGATCGGCCGCACGGACACCGTGTACGCCGCCGTTCTCTATCACGACCTCTTCGCCCCGAGCCGTGATGACCTCGCGATCGCCGATGCCCAGGAAGCTGTATCGGCCGAGGCGCTCTCCCCCCATCACGCTCTCGAGCAGGAACGCGTTGCGGGCGTCCTCGGCAAGCGTCATGAACGCGGAAATGGGCGTTGCGAGATCCGCATACACCTCCCGCGCCACCGGCACGACGTCGTGGTCGGCGGCAAGTGCCACGAACTCGTCCCTCGCGGGCACTATCATCTGGAACTCCTCCCGGCACTCCTGGGAATACAAAAAAGCCCTCGTCCTCTAAGGGACGAGAGCTCTGCTCCCGCGGTGCCACCCTTGTTGCCGACGCCTCCCGGCTTCGGCCACTTGTCCTGCAGTACGCTGACCCGACTCGGTCTTAATACCCGGTCCCTTGTATCGGTGGGCGTCCGCCGGAACTACTAGGCACACTCGCCGTTGCTCCGGAGCCTCAAGGGTCCATTCCTACCGATCGCTCTCGCCAGGTTTCCACCATCCCCGGCTCTCTAGGCTTTGCTGATCGGAGTACTACTCCCCATCACAGGCGCTGTATGTGATTGACGCGCACTCTAGCAGGGTGGGTGCTGTGAGCGCAAGTGGGTGTGCTGGATCACGACCTCCGCTACACCCAGGTCCAGAAACATCCGCTACTGGAGTTGTGAGGGCCCCAACCTCGGTTGACGCGTGTCACGACGCCATCTTCTCACGAAGCACCTCGTAGGGCGTTCTTCCTCCGAGCCCCCCATGCGGTCGGTGCACGTTGTAGAACTCCTCCCAGACGACGAGCTTCTTCCTGAGATCGACGTCGTCGGTGTAGTCGAGCAGCTGGTAGAACTCGAGCTTGTCGGTCAGATGCGAGCGTTCGACCTTGCCGTTGAGGTTGGGGCTCGCTGGCTTGATGTAGACGTGCCGGATACCGCGGTCCTCCACGTGCCAGTGGAATCGGACCTGGAACTCGTGGCCGTTGTCCGTGCGGATCGTGTGGATGCGGAAGGGGAAGCGTTCGATCACGTGGTCGATGAACTCGATCGCACTGGCCTGGGTGTGCTTGTCGTAGATCTGGAGTGCCCGGATGCTCGTCGCATCGTCGATCGCTGTGTACTGGAAGCGTCTGATCTTTCGCCCGCCGGGGTCCACGAAGTCGAGGAACTTCACATCCACCTGGACATGGTGTCCGGGCACCTGCTTCTCGTAGCGGATCACACTGGGCATCGAGCGCTGACGACAGTTGACGGGCAGACGGTTGATCCCGTTTCTCACGAGCACGTTGTGGACCCCGTGCGGCGAGATCGAGATGTCGTGATAGCGGCCGAGGCACCAGGCGATCCGGTGTGGGCCGAAGTGGTACGTGAGGCGTAGGTGAATGATCTTGTCCTCGATCGGCTTCGGAGTACGGAGTTTGTGGTTCTCAGGGCAGGGTCTGCTGTCGACGAGCCCCGCTTCTCCTTCGCGCTCGAAGGCGTGCAGCCAGTTGTAGTAGCACTGACGTGAGATCCCGAAGTAGCGGCAGGCCTTGGCGATGTTGCCGCATTCCCGCGCGTACTCGAGAACCTTGAGCTTGCGTCTGATGTCCCGCTGCGCCTGTGTCATGTCTGACCTCCCATCGACGATTGGACTATGCCCATTCGTCAAGCGAAGTCGGGAATCTCAAACTCCGGGATACCCGGGGCGATTCACTCGCTTTCCAGAAACGGCTGACGGGAGCAGCGCAGACTCCTCTTGTCCCGAGCAACGCTAAGGCCGATACCGTTTGATGAGCTCACCGGAATGAGGCTCGATCATAAGGTACTCATCCTCCCCAGGCGCAAGCGACCAAACGGGCAGTGTGACGGTGTCCAGTGCGATCCGATGTGGGAAGTCGTCCGAGGTCACCCGCTGATACAGCGCAGAGTAGTGCGCGTCAAATACCTGTTCGTCGATCAGGTAGGGATCAAGCGCATGCACCTCAAGCCCATCAAACGACACGTACCGCGAATCGATGACCCAGCCGACATCACCATTGGGAATGGTTGCGGCGACCAGCATGCCGTTCTGACCCCGCGTCACATAGTCTGCATGGCCCGGAATCAACTGCCTGTCGACGAGCTCAAACTCTGCATCGTACAGCTCGAAGTAGACAGAGCCCTTGCGGAGGATGGGCTCCGGATCGTAGGGCTCAATCAACTCATACGCGAGAACGATACTGCCATCGGACCTGCAGGCGATTGCCGCGATGTCTGCCCGGCGCAAGTCCTTGGCTATCACCCTGTCAACCGCGCCACTCGTGATATCCACGAGGTACACCCCATCAATGGCCGCGAAGTACGCCTTTCCGTTCAACGCGTCCGCTTCGATCCTGAGGGGTGATTCTCCCCCAATAGCGGAATCCAGGCGAGCCGCGACCACCAGGCTAGCTTCCGCTCCGGGCCAGACCCCGATGGTACCGTGACCACGCCGATCCTCGCCTACGAGAATCAATCCTCCGCTATCTGGATGCGCACCAAGGACACGAGACATCCCACGCGCATCTAACATGTCGACCGATCCACTCGATATCTGATAGCGAAACACGCCCTGCCTCGACGCACTGCCTCTGTCCAGCCTCAGGCCCCCAGAGTCATCCTCATACACGCGCGTTTCGACATAGTCAATATCGGCGAGATGCAGGTAGAGCGTATCCTCGCCGAGGATGAGGGTGGGCCGCTCGCTCAATCCAGCCGTAGGCCCCTCAAGGCGGACGCGAAACAACTCCACCGTCGCCTCCGCTGTCAGCGCATTCACGCTAAGCTCAGAGAGGCTCCCGGACTTGGGGAATCCCACATAGTAGGCCTGGACATGCTCTGGGGATAGCGCCTTCGGACTCCCCACCAACTCAAACATGGTCGTCTTTGACCAGGGCCAGACCGTCCCACCGGAGTCACAGGAGACGAGCCCAAGACACATCAGGACAACGGCCATCATGATGCACCGCGGAACGGAGTGACGCATCACCGAAACCCATCTCATTTGAACGTCCTCGTCGCGACGGCGGCATACCAGACAGTGTAGAAAGCCCAGGCCCTGCCGTCGTTGTTGTTTACCTCGACGTAATTCGCAGACCTGAAGATTTTCGCCCCCGCCTTGATGAGTAACGCTGTCTGCGCGGTGGTCATCAGCCGATAACCGATGGCCCAGCCCAGAGCATGCGCGAACAGTTCGACGGCGATACGCGTCCGACCCATCTTCGCATACTTGCCCGAGCTTCCTCGCAGCCTGATGATGTCGGATGCGTAACTAAGGCAGAGGGACCGAGACTTGAAAAACGAGTAACGCATGGTGACGTTGAAGCCCCTGACCGTCCATTTGAATCCGGCAAACCGCTCGGCCCACTCCCCGCTCGGATCCACCTTCCCCACCGGGTTCCCGCCGCAGTACTGATACGCGCTCTCCTCACCGTCGGCCTTGGCTTGCCGAAAGCATGATCGACGTCAGTCGTGCCGTCAGGCGTCCCCGTACTCCAATCACGGCGCCCCTTCACCCAAGAGTGGATACTGTTCTTACGTCTATCAGAGTGGCGAACCCCGGAACAGCCTTGACATGTTATGACTGGTGTGTTCCAGTGCTCCACCTTTCCAAGCTCAGGTAGACTGAGGGGTGGCCATCCCGCGGCCTACCGCCCTTGCGATGGAGCGTTCCGGGGCGCTTCATCGCCAGCGCGAACGGCGAAAGGCCCGCGTACGTCCCACTCCGATAGAATGGACGGCATGACCGCAGACGCCCTACACACCTGGATCCTCGCCATCCGCCCGAAGACGCTGCCCGCCGCCGCATCAAGCGTGATCGTGGGCACCGCGCTCGCGTGGCATGACGGCGGGCTCTCGCTCGGCCCCGCCCTGGCGGCCCTCGTGATCGCGCTCTTGCTGCAAATCGGCAGCAACCTCGCCAACGACGTCTACGATGACGAGCGCGGGGCGGATACCGCTGACCGGCTCGGCCCCACCCGCGTCACGCACTCCGGACTGCTCACGCGCACGCAGGTGAAGACCGGCATGAAGGTGGTGCTCGGCCTGGCGTTCGTGCTCGGCCTCTACCTCACCTGGATGCGCGGCCCGCTCGTACTGGTGATCGGAGTGGCCGCCATCATCGCCGCGGTGGCGTACACCGGGGGCCCCTACCCGCTCGGCTACCACGGGCTCGGCGAGGTGTTCGTCTTCCTGTTCTTCGGCCTGGCCGCGGTGGTGGGCACGTACTGGGTGCAGACCGGCACCACCACGCCGCTCGTGTGGCTCATGGCCGTGCCGCCGGGGCTGATCATCACGGCGATCCTCGTGGTGAACAACCTGCGCGACATCGAGCAGGACCGCGTGGCCGGCAAGCACACGATCGCGGTGCGCATCGGCGTTCCCGCCACCATAGTCGAGTATGCGCTGTGCATGGCTGGGGCGTACGTGGTGGTGGCCGGCGCCGTCGCAGCCGGGGCACTACCGGCGGCCACCCTCGTGGTCGCCCTCTCCGCACCCATCGCATGGCGCGCGTGGCGCATCGTAGCGGCGCAGGCGGGAAGGCCGCTCAACGGCGCGCTCGCCCTCACGGGGCAGGCCGCGCTCATCTTCAGCGTGCTGTTCGCGCTCGGGCTGCTGCTCGCGCGCTAACGCGCCGAGCGCCTCCAGCGGGTGGTGAGCCGCTCGACCAACTCGATCGCCTCGTAGAGCACCACGCCGGTGAGCGCCATCGCGAGGATCCCCGCGAACATGCGCGGATAGTCGATGCGGCCCCACGAGTCCATGATGAACCAGCCCAGGCCGTCGGTGCCAGCGATGGACTCGGCGAGGAAGAGCACCGCCACGGCCGTTCCCGTGCTGATGCGCAGCGCTGTGAAGATGTCGGGCAGCGCGGCCGGGAACACCACGTGCCGCGCGATATCGAGCCGGGTCGCGCCGAGCGATCGCACGGAGAGCACCGCGCCCTCGGGGATCGCGCGTGCGGCATCGCGAGCGGTGAGCAGGATCTGGAAGAAGGCGATCGTGGCGATCAGCACGATCTTCGAGATGTCGCCCAGACCGAAGATGACGAGCAGCACCGGCAGGAAGACGACCTTGGGCACGGGGTACGTGAGGAACATCAGCGGCGCGAAGATGCTGTCGGCCAGAGCGGAGCGGCCGATCGCCAGTCCGAGCGGGACCGCGAGCACCGTACCGATGGCCATCGACGCCACCACGCGCCAGAGCGAGAGCGCCGCGTGCGGCAGCAGCTCGGGCGCAAGCGACACGAACACCGGCAGCGCCTCGGCGGGTCCCGGAAGTGCGGGCGACCGCAGCGCGAGCGCCAGGACCTGCCACCCGGCGAGCAGTGCGGCGATCGCGATCGCGTATCCTGCGGGGCGACCCACTCCTCGCCTCACGGACGCACCACCGCCTCGGCATGCAGGGCGCCCTCGCCCGCGAGTATCTCCCTGAGCTCCGCGCACCGCTCGTGGAACACCGGGTCGAGCCGGTAACCGGGCTCCCCCATTCCGGGATTCTCAACGACCGCACGGACCGACCCCGGTGACGGCGACATCACCACCACCCGCCCGCCGAGGAACACCGCCTCCTCGATCGAGTGGGTCACGAGCACCTGCGCGTGCCCGCGGCGACGCCAGAGGTCGAGCAGCACGTCTTGCAGGTCCTCGCGCCTGAGGGCGTCGAGCGCCGAGAGCGGCTCGTCCATGAGAAGCAGGTCGGCGTCGAGCGCCACCGCACGGGCCAGGCCCACGCGCTGCCGCATGCCTCCCGAAAGCTCACCCGGGTACGAGCGTGCGAACTCCCCGAGCCCCACGCGCTCGAGGGCCTCGCGCGCGCGCTCACGCGCCTCACGACGGTCCGCGCCGCGGATCCGTAGGCCGAGCGCGGCGTTGTCCTCGGTTGTCTTCCAGGGAAGGAGCCCGTGCTCCTGCAAGATGAGCGACGTCTCGCGGCGAGCCCCGGTGAGCGGCGAGCCGCTGATGCTCACGGTGCCGCGCGCGGGTGCGAGCAGTCCCGCTGCGAGCAGCAGCATCGACGACTTGCCGCACCCGCTCGGGCCGATCACCGCGACCGGCTCACCCGCGTCCACGGTGAGCGACAGCCCGTCGAGAGCCTGGACCACACGGTCCTGGCCCTCGTAGCGGAGGCCGACGTTCTCGAAGGCGAGAAAGGTCATCGCGCGAGTACTACTCCGCGCCCAACAGGTCGGCGGGCGTCACCTCGGCGGTGAGGTACCCGCGCTCGGCCATCCAGTCGAGCACGGACTGCACCTGTTCGGCAGTGGGCGGCTCGGCCATCGGGTAGCTGCTGACCTCGTAGGTGTCAGCGAGCGCCTCCGGGAGGCCTGCCTTGGCCACCAGCGTGGTGCGGAAGTCATCCGGGGTGGCGGACAGGTCGGCCACCGCGGCATCCCACGCCTTGAGCAGGGCGTCGAGCGCAGCGGCCCCACCCTCGGCCTCTATGTACTCGCGGCTCACGACGAGCACGCTCTGCGAGATGTTCTCCGACGCCGCGGTGTCGTCACCGCCGGCGACGATCGTGGCGCCCTGCTGCTCGGCAAGGCTCACGAACGGCTCGGGGAGCGAGGCGGCCTTCAGCTGCCCGGACATCATGAGCTGGAAGCGGACCGGCATCTTGGGGACCTCTTCTTTGACCACGTCGGCGGCGTTCACTCCCGCCTCGGCCATGAGTTTGTCGAGCACATACTCGGTGATAGTACCCGCCGCGGTTCCCACCGGCGTGCCGGCGAGGTCCTGAAGCGAGGTGACGCCGGAGCCCGGTGCCGCCACGATCGCGAAGCGGCCCTCGGCGGTGCTCGCGCCAAGCATGACGGTGGGGATGTAGACGGGTGTGCCGGAGGCCTGGAGCTTGGCGGCCACGATGATGTCGGTCATGAGTGCGTCCACCGAGCCAGCGGTGAACGCGGCCTGACACTCCTGCGCGCTCTGGAACGTGACGATCTCCACGTCGGCCAGACCGGCCTCGGTGAAGTGGCCCTGCTCCTCGGCGACCCACAGCGGGAGGGCGTCTTGCGTGGCAAGCGTGCCGATCACGAGCGGCGCGGCGGCAGGCGCCTGCGCACCGGGCGAACCGGTGGCGACCTCGGTGTCATCGGCCGCCGAGCACCCCGCGAGCGCGAACATGGCGGCGGCGAGAACGGCCGCCGCAAGTGCGGCTTTCATCGTGCGGGCAAGGACAGGTTGCATCTTCATGCGTCTCTACTCTCCCTGGATCCGAACTCTGCGAGCCATGAGTCTACACCGGTTCACGCACTTCGGCACATCCGGGCGCGCCGACCCCGCGGATGGAGGGCGGCGGGTGGTCGCTACGGAGAGTCAGGTGCGGTCGGGGGCGCGTAGTCGGGGTCACCGAGGCAGTAGAACGACCCGTCGCGGGAGCCCACGTAGATGCGGCCCTGCCACACGATCGGCGTGGACTCGAAGCTGCCCGCCGGGAAACTCGCCACCCGCGTGACGCCGACGCTCCACTGGTTGCCGGCGCGGTCCTTGAGCGGCACGCCGCCCTCGGCCTGATAGTCGATCCGGTAGACGTTCATGCGCGCCCCGTAGCCGCCCTGGATGATGTAGTCGTCCACCATGATCGGCGTGGAGATGCCGCCGCCCACCCCGTCCTTGAACACGAGCTTGGGCGTGGGCAGCCCGGCCTGCCCCTGCGGCCCGCTCACGGTGCCCTCCGTCTCGTCCTGCGAGACCACGTACAGGTTGCCGTCGATCGCGGTGAACGCGGCGAGTGCCGGGCGCGAGCGGTCCGACCCGTACGCGTCGTTCACGCTCACCGAACCGATCACGCCGCCCTGCCAGTCGGCGAAGGTGCGGTTACCTGTGGGGAAGAACCACACGAGCGCCTCGTCGGCGGGCTTGCGGGGGTCGAGCTTGAGCACGCCGCCCGAGCCGGGGATGTACTGCTTCTCGACCGCCTGGAGGATGTGGCCGTCCGATGTGGTGACCGGCGAGCCGTCCAGGTCCGAACCGATCCAGTAGTCCCACACCACCGACAGGTCGCTCTTGTCCAGTCCGTAGACATGACCCGCGCCCGAGGCGAGGTAGATCGTATCGCCGATGACCGAGGGCGAGCTCTCGAGGACCCGGTTGCCGCCGTGTGACGCGGCGCGCTCGTCCCCGATCAGGAGCTGCTCGGCCAGTATCTTCGGCCACCGGTGACCGCCGCGCTCCTCGGTCCGCGAGGGGTCGACGGCGTACACGTGGCCCGTCTCGATTGCCACGTACAGCGTGTCTCCGATCATGATCGGGCTCGAGTCGGCATCGCGGCTGTAGCTCCTGCTCGGAGGCGCGGTGAGCCGCCAGAGCTCCTTGCCGGTCTCGAAGTCCACGCACCGCACCGGCGCGATCGACGGGTCCGACATCGCGCGCGGGAAGCCGCGACGCGAGCCGCACACCACGGCGAGCTTGCCCGTGTCGGGCATTCGGAACACCGTGGGGCTGCCCTTGATCACGTCGTCGAACGTGTACGCCCAGAGCTCTTCGCCTGTCTCGGCGTCGATCTTCACCAGGTTGTGGTCGAAGCCGCCGACGATCAGGTAGAGCTTGCCGCCCTCGCGCACGAGCGCCGGCTGACCCGTCCAGCCGGTACCCGCCCACTGCACCATCCCGCTCGACGAGGCGGTCCCGCCGGTGGTGCCCGAGCCGATCGAGGTACGCCAGATGACCTCGAGCTTCTCGGGAACCGGCCCCACGCCGTAGAAGCGGCGCGTCTCATCGCCGAGGAAGGTCGCAACCTTGATGCCATCGGCATCCGGATCAGGACCGGAGGGCACCGGCAGCTCCACGGTGACGGTAGGGAGCGAGGACTCAAGCGCCGGACGGTCCACGGTGGCCGGGGCTGACTCGGGAGCCTCGATGAGCGTGCAGCCCGCGGTGGCGCACGTAAGCGTGAGCGCAAGCGCAAGCAGCGAGACAGAGACCCCGGACACGGATCCGGGCGTACCGCGCGTCAGGAGTCGCGAGATCGAGCGCGCCTTCTCAGCGGTCACGACGGCATCCCGCTCCCCTCCTGCTCGAGCACCTCAAGACGGGGCGCCCTCGGCGCGCCGGGCCAACCGGGCATGTTGGGCCGAGAGACGTACGCCGCCCCCTCCGCCCCCAGGGCCTCCCGGAGACGCGCGACGCGGCGCATCTCGGGATCGTCCTCGGGAGCGAACCCGAACCCCGCCCAGCAGAAGAAGAGCTGCGAGTACGCGTCACCCGCCGCGGGCACGTGATTGTCGCGCTCGAGCACTTCCTCGATGCCGCGCAGCATCCACCGGGGGTCTTTGAGCAGCAGCATACCCTCGGCATCGGCCTTCTCGGCGGCCGACCAGGCGGCCTCACGGTGGTACCACGCCAGCAGCTCGGTCACGATCACCACGAACCCGTAGCCGAGGAGTGCGAGCCCCGCCCCCTGGTCGCGTGCAGCAGCGGCACGCGTGGCTCCCGCTTCCAGGTCCGGCTCCTCGTTGTCGCGCCTGAAGTCGGCATCGCGTACGGCCCAGATGGGGCCCATGAGCGCGGAGACGGCCGTGGCCCACAGGGTGTCGAGCGTGAGGACGCGGGCGATGAGGTTCGCGAAGACGGCGCGCTGGACGTCGGGCCCCGTGCGCTCCAGCAGGCCGCGTGTCACGCCGATCCGCACGCGCTCCACTGAGCGACCGAGCACGAACGCGTTCACACCCGGCGTGTCGAGCACGTACAGCTGCGGCGTCCGCGGGAGACCCGCGGCCAGCGCCATGTCCCGCAGCGCGCTCTTGGTGGGCAGGAGCGTGCCGCCCGCCGGCATGCGCGCGCCCAGCCGCTTGAGCAGCCGCATCTCCGAAGTGGACAGCCGAACGAGCGACCACACCGTGGTCGCGGCGAGCGAGATGGCGAAGCCGATGGTCACCGCTCGCGCGATGAACCCTCCGGGCCCGATGCCGTTGCCCGGCAGACCACCGCCCGACCGGAGCACCACAGCGATGGCCACGGCCGATGAGACGATCGCCACGATCGCGGCGGCGAACAGCGCGATCGCCAGAACGAACGACACCATGAATCCCAGGAATCGCCACCTGTTGCCGGCGACCCGCGCAAGCAGCGGCTCGATGCGCTCCGGCCGCACTCCCGGCGCGACCGAGTTGGCGAGTGTGGACGACGGCCGGTAGGTCACCGGGGCCTACTTCTTGCGGCCGTCGAGCTCTGCGGCGAGGTCGTCGAGCGTGAGGCCCTCGCGCGTCATCACCACGAGCAGGTGGTACACCAGGTCGCCGATCTCATACCGGAGGTGCTCCGGGTCCGCGTCCTTGGCGGCCATGATGACCTCACCGGCCTCCTCGGCGATCTTCTTCAGGAGCGAGTCCTGCGGTCCGCTGAGAAGCCGGGTGGTGTAGCTGTCCTCGGGCAGGTCGCGTTTGCGCTGCTCGAGCACGGCGAAGAGTCCGTCAAGCGATGCGCCGATGGCCGAAGCCCCCGTAACCGGCATCGCGACTCCGCCGCCGAGCTCACGGTAGAAGCACGTCCGCTCGCCGGTGTGGCACGCCCCGGAGCCCTCCTGGTCGACGACCACCAGCAGGCAGTCGGCATCGCAGTCGTAGCGGATCGAACGCACGCGTTGCACGTTGCCGGAGCTCTCGCCCTTCTGCCAGAGGCGGCCGCGCGAGCGGCTCCAGAACCACGTCAGACCGGTCTCCATCGTGCGCGCCACCGACTCCGCGTTCATGTAGGCGACCATCAGCACCTCACCGGTGCCGTCCTGCTGCACCACGGCGGGGACAAGGCCGTCATCGTCGTACGCAAGGTCCTCGATCGCGAGATCGTCGCGCTCTCTGTCCACAGATACCTCCGGTCCGGTGTCACTCACAGTGTAGCCACTCCATCATGCCGCACCCTGCGCCGGTGCGTCGCAGTCCAGCCGAACACCATGCCGACGGCCCACGGTATCGCCACGCCCACGACAGCACTCACCCATGCGCCGGCAGCGCTCAGGACGGCCTCCCGGCCTTCGGGCGGCGCCAGCAGCGCGATCGTGTACTGGAAGGCGGTCACAGCAGCCGCCCCAATCACCATCCCGGGCCACAGGCGCCTGGTGATCATCACGGTCGCTGCGGTGCCGAGCGGGATGACGAACCACCACAGCACGCTCATGAGCCTGCCATCCACAGGCGTGATGAACTCATCGTTCACGAGCGGCGCGGTCGCCGCGATCGCGAGCGGTGCCGCTACGAACGCGAGACCGGCTGCGATACCCAGGAGCACCTTCCGAACGTCGTGCATCTCACTCACCCGCATCCTCCGGGTCGACTCCGTGCCACTTGCCGTCGAGCGACTCGATCGAGACCTCGAGCACGCTCGTGAGAGCGCACTTCTCGGCCGGTATGCCCGCGCCGCTGCCACCATAGTGTCGCATTATGACGTCGAGACCATGGAGCTTCTCGGCCTCATCCTCGAGCAGCCGCGCCTGGCCGTAGCCGACGACGCTGCGGAACCGCGACGTGTACGCGCACGGGCGGTCGGCAGGGAGCACCTCGCCCTCGTCGACCTCGAAGCACACCCGGGCACCCTCGCCTACCGCGGCGATCCGGCGTCCCGCGCGGGGGCCGTGCACGTAGATGCGCGCTCCGTCGTACCCGTAGTTCACCGGGACCACGTAAGGCCCATCTTCATCCACGAGCCCCAGCCGCACCACCTGCGCGCGGCGCAGGAGCGCGTCACACTCGCCCTGCGGCATCCGATGGTCCTCGCGTCTCATACACACGCCTCCGTCGTTCGCCCGCTCATAGCCGCACAGGGATCCCGGCCGCAGCCATCGCTTCCTTCACCTGTCGCACCGTCAACTCGCCGAAGTGGAACACGCTCGCGGCAAGCACCGCGTCGGCATCGGCCTCGAGCACGACCTCGGCGAAGTGATCGGGCTCTCCCGCCCCGCCGCTGGCGATCACCGGCACACCCACCGCCGAAGTGACCGCGCGCGTGAGGTCGATGTCGAACCCGTCCTTGGTGCCGTCGCGATCCATGCTGGTCAGCAGGATCTCTCCGGCCCCGCGGTTCGTCGCCTCGGCCGCCCACGCGACGGCGTCGAGACCCGTGTTCGTGCGACCGCCCGCCACGAACACCTCCCAGCGCGCAGGCGAGGAGCCCGGTACCCGGCGAGCGTCGATCGCCACCACGATGCACTGTGAGCCGAAGACGCCGGCCGTGGATGTGATGAGTGCGGGGTCCGCCACCGCCGCCGAGTTGATGGCGGTCTTGTCGGCGCCGGCCACGAGCATCGCCCTGATGTCGGCCACCGAGCGCATCCCGCCACCCACGGTGTACGGGATGAAGACCTCCTCGGCGGTGCGCGACGCAACCTCGAGCATCGAGGGGCGCTCCTCGTGGGTGGCCGTGATGTCCAGGAAGACGACCTCGTCAGCACCTTCGCGGTCGTAGACGGCGGCGAGTTCCACCGGATCGCCCGCATCGCGGAGATCCACGAAGTTGACGCCCTTGACCACGCGTCCCTCGTGGACGTCCAGGCACGGTATCACGCGCTTCATCAGCATGCCGGGGAACCTCCCGCAGCCACCAGCGCGACCGCTTCGGCGAGATCGATAGTTCCCTCGTAGAGTGCGCGGCCGATGATCACGCCCTCGGCAACCTGCTCGCCGAGCGCCACGACCGCCCGGACGTCGTCCGGCGTGTGCATGCCGCCGCTCACCACCACCGGGAACCCCGCGCCGGCGGCCACCGCGCGATACGCCGCGTCGTTGATACCGGTACCCATGCCGTCACGGCTGATGTCGGTGTACACGAGATGCCGGATGCCGCGGCCCGCGAGTTCGGCCACCACGTCTGCGGCACGAAGATGCGCACCTTCGCGCCATCCGGCGATCTTGACCTCGCCGTCACGTGCGTCCACGCCCGCCACCACACTGTCGCCGAACTCAGCCACGGCCTCGGCCACGAACGCCTCGTCGGTGACCAGCTTGGTCCCGAGCACCATGCGCGCGGCGCCCGCATCGGCTAACCGCCGCATCGTCTCGAGCGTACGGATGCCGCCGCCGGTCTGGACCTTGAGGCCGCTCTCGGCGGCGATTCGCTCCACGATGCCGATGTTGCCCGGCACGCCGTCGCGCGCGCCGTCGAGATCGACAACATGCACCCACTCCGCGCCCGCCTCGGCAAACGCACGCGCCTGCGCCACGGGGTCGTCGCTGTACACGGTCACGAGGTCGTAGTCGCCCTGGGCGAGGCGCACCGCATGCCCGCCGAGCAGGTCGATCGCGGGGAAGACGATCATCGAGCCGCACACTCCTTCACGATCCGGCCGAAGTTGCCCAGCAGGCGCAATCCCCCCGCCGAGGACTTCTCGGGATGGAACTGCACCGCGTACATGTCGCCACGGCCCACGGCCGCCGCGAACTCGATGCCATAGGTGGTCGCGCCGATCACCCACGACGGATCGACCGGCCGCAGGTGGTACGAGTGCACGAAGTAGAACGCGGTACCCTCCGGGATGCCGTCGAACAGCCTCGTCTCGCGGGGGTATGTAACGGTGTTCCACCCGATGTGCGGCACCTTGACGCCGCCCGGCAGCCGTTCGCACGCACCCTGGATGACGCCGAGCCCGGCCCACTCCCCGTCTTCCATGCCCACCTGCGCCAGCAGCTGCATCCCCAGACAGATGCCGAGGAACGGCACGCCCGCCGCTGTCCGCTCGAGCACCACATCACGCAACCCGCTGTCGCGCAGCGTGGCAGCCGCGTCGCGGAACGCGCCGACGCCCGGAAGCACGATGCCGTCCGCCACCGCCACGACAGCAGGATCGGGCGTCACGACGATGTCGGACACCCCGGCGTGCTCGAAACCCTTCTGCACGCTGCGGAGGTTGCCCATCCCGTAGTCGACGATGGCGATCACGAGTGACCCCCGATGACGGGCCCAGCGGTCGACAAGGCCACCGCGCGCAGTTCCGCAGTGAGCCGAGTTGCGGTGTGGGGGTCACGCGCGCAGTTCCGCAGCGAAGAGGGTGCGTCGGTCGACAAGGCCACCGCGCGCAGTTCCGCAGTGAGCCGAGTTGCGGTGTGGGGGTCACGCGCGCAGTTCCGCAGCCGGGGGAGGCGCCGAGGACGCGGAGCGTCCGCAGGCGCCGAGGGGCCCCGGCGAGGACTGTCCGAGCACGGGCCCCCACACCGCAACGAAATCACAGCGACCCCTTGGTGCTCGGCACACCCGTGACCCGGGGGTCGATCTCGACCGCCTCGCGAAGTGCGCGCGCGAGTGCCTTGAAGGCGGCTTCGATGATGTGGTGCGCGTTCTCTCCCGCAAAGGCCATCACATGCACCGTGATGCCCGCATTGGAGGCGAACGCGACCAGGAACTCCTTGGCGAGCGTCGTGTCGAAGGTGCCGATGATCTCGATCGGCACCGTCACGTCGTAGTGCAGCTGTCCTCTGCCCGAGATATCCACGGCGGCAAGCACGAGCGCCTCGTCCATCGGCATGAAGACCGATCCGAAGCGCCGGATGCCTGCCTTGTCGCCGATGGCACGCGCGAACGCCTGCCCGAGACAGATGCCCACGTCCTCAACGGTGTGGTGCGCGTCGACGGCCAGGTCGCCTTCGGCGTCGACCGCGAGGTCGAACAGACCGTGACGGCCGAATGCTTCGAGCATATGGTCGAAGAAGGGCACGCCGGTGCGGACGTTCGTCCGCCCTTCGCCATCAAGCGCCAGTTCGAGCGTGATGGAGGTCTCGGAGGTGGCCCGCTCTATGGTCGCACTGCGCGTCATCCTACTCACCGCTCCGCTCGAGATGCCGATTGGCCGTCGCGTTGATGCCGAAGTGCGCCGAGGCGTGCTTGCGCGCGACGATCTCATCCATCGCCTTGAGGAAGCGATCGACCTCCTCCTCCGAACCGACGGTCACCCTCAGGCAGTCCTCCAGACCTGGCGTACGTGAGAAGTCCCGTACCAGGATCGAGTGGTCATGCAGCAGGTCACGCCAGACCGCCGCAGCCTGATCGATGCGGAAGAGGATGTAGTTCGCCTCCGAGGGGAACACCGCCACCTCGGCCATCTGCGAGAGCCCGTGCACCAGCCTGTCGCGATTGCGCATCGCCTCGCGCACACCCGCCTCGAACACCACGCGGTCGCGGAACGCCAGCTCGGCGGCCACCTGCGTGAACCGGTTGACCGAGTACGGCTGCCGCACCTTGGTGAGCTCGCTTACGACCGTGGCGTCTGCAAGCAGATAGCCCGCCCGAAGCCCCGCCAGCGAGAACGCGTTGGAGAACGTACGCAGGATCGCGAGATTGGGGTGCCGGCTCATGTGCGGGCGCATGGTCTGTCGGCTGAACTCGAAGTACGCCTCGTCCACGAGCACGAGCGCGTCGGTCGCTTCGAGCAGATCGATGAGCAGCGTCTCGGGTGTCATGGTGCCCGTGGGGTTGTTCGGGTTCGACACCACGATGATGTCGGGATCCTGCTCGGCCACCGCGCGCATCAGCGCGGGACCGTCGACCTCGAACTCGGGCGTGCGCGGCACCTCCACCACGCGCGTACCGGTCATGCGGGCGTCGATGCCATACATCGCGAACGTGGGCGGCATATCGGCGAGCTTCCGCCCGGGCCCACCCCACGCCAGGATGATGTCGAGGATGATCTCATCGCCGCCATTGCCCACGAGCACGTTCGCGGCATCCAGGCCGTTCGCCTCGGCGATGAGCTCCCGCAGACGTGTCGCCATCGGGTCGGGATACCGGTTGAACGGCACATCGAAGCGCACCCGGTCCGCGAGCTTCTCAAGGAGCTCACCCGGGAGGTTGTGCGGATTCTCGTTCGCCGAGAGGTTGACCTCCGCCCTTACATCTTTCGCGTCATATGGCGAGATATCGCCGAGCTCCGGACGCGGCTGGCGCAGGCGGTCCATGCTACTCGTCCTCCATGCCGAAGGCCGCGGCGAGGCGGATCCCCACGGCCGCCGCGTGCGCCTCAAGGCCCTCGGCCTCGGCGATCGTCATGACGGTCGCCCCGTCGGCCTCAAGGCCCTGCAGCGAGTAGCTCAGCACCGAGGACTTCTTCACGAAGTCGTCCACGGAAAGCGGCGACGAGAACCGCGCCGTTCCGCCGGTGGGCAGCACATGGTTGGGGCCGGCCACATAGTCGCCCACGCTTTCCGGCGTCCACGGGCCGAGGAAGATGGCTCCCGCGTTCTTGATCGAGCCGAGCAGCTCGAAGGGGTCGGCCATCTGCACCTCGAGATGCTCCGGCGCGATGAGGTTGGCGGCGTCGAGCGCTACATCGATGTCCGGGCACACGATGACCACGCCGTTGTCGGTGAGCGAGCGCTCGATGACATCTGCGCGCGACGAACCCTCGAGCAGCTCGCGCAGTGCGAGCTCCACGCGCGCCGGGAGGTCCGCATCGGTGGTGACGAGGTAGGTGGCCGCGCGCGGGTCGTGCTCGGCCTGCGCCATGAGATCGATCGCCACGAACATCGGTTCGGCCGTCTCATCGGCCAGGATCAGCACTTCCGACGGACCGGCGAGCATGTCGATGCCCACATCGCCCATCACGAGCTTCTTGGCGGCGGTCACGTAGGCGTTGCCGGGACCGGTGATCTTGTCCACGCGGGCGATCGTGTCGGTGCCGTACGCGAGCGCGGCGATCGCCTGGGCGCCACCCACCTTGTAGATCTCATCCACGCCCACCTCGGCCGCCGCGGCGAGCGTGTACGGGTTCACGCGACCGTCGGCATCCGGCGGCACGACCATCGCGATCTCCTCGACGCCGGCGACGATCGCGGGAATGGCGTTCATGAGCACCGATGACGGATAGCAGGCGCGGCCACCCGGCACGTAGATGCCGACGCGCTCGATCGGGGTCACCTGCTGGCCGATGAGCACCCCGCCCTCGATCGTGGTGAACCAGCTCTGCTGCACCTGACGCTGGTGGAACTCCTCGATGGCGATCGCCGCCGTCGAGATGGCCTCACGGAACTCATCGCCTACCTCGGCCACGGCGGCTTCCACCTCCTCGTCGCTGACACGGAGGTCGGCAAGCTCGGCCTTGTCGAACTGCGCAGTGTACTCGCGCAGCGCATCGTCGCCGCGGCGCCGCACGTCGTCGATGATGCGCTGCGCGACGCCGAGCACCTCCATGTCGATCCCGCCTGTGCGCGGCACGTCCGCCGCATCCAGCCACCGGCCGCGCTCGAGATCGATGCGTCGCATCATCATGTGGATCATCCTCTCCTAGTCGGTGGCGGCTGCCGCGGCAAGCGCCGAGGCGAGTCCGGTCACGCGATCGCTGTCCGTCTTCAGGCTCACGGGGTTGGCCACGAACCGCGCGGTCGACTCCAGCACATCGTCGACGATGCGAAGGTGGTTCTCCATGAGCGTGCGCCCCGTGGCGGTGATGTCCACCACCTGGTCGGCCAGGCCGATCAGAGGCGCCAGTTCGATATTGCCCGAAAGCTTCACCAGTTCCACCTGCAGACCGCGGCGCGCGAAGTGTTGCTCGGTCACGCGCGGGTACTTCGTCGCCACTCTGATCACGCCCAGGTGCCGGTAGATCTCGGCCACGCTGCGCTCAGCGTCCTCCGGCTCGGCCACCACGAAGCGACATGCGCCGAAGCGCAGGTCGGCCATCTCCACCACGTCGAGTGCGGACTCCACGAGCGTGTCCTTGCCCGCGATGGCCACATCCACGGCGCCGTACGCCACGTAGACGGGGATGTCCGTCGGCTTGCCGATGATGAACTCCATGTCGCCGGCGCGCAGTGTGAGCTGGCGCCCCGGGTCAGCGAGCCCGGTGGTGTCGTAGCCCGCCCTCTCGAGCAGCGAGACCGACTCGGCATACAGCGACCCTTTCGGGAGCGCCATGCGCAGAAGCCGTTCTCCCGCGGTTCGTCGCGCCATCATCGCGCATCGCCTCCCTTCGCGGCCCACGTGAGCCGCGGGGGCTCGGGCAGCGGATCGCCGAGGGGGACCGCCGACTCGCCGTGCCGGTCGACGCGCACGATGGTGTCACCGTCGGCCACAAGCGCCTCGAGCGCGCCGAAGTCGTCAGCCTCACGAACGAGCGACACGCCCGTGCGCCCCGTTGCGAGCCGCACCCGCCAGCCCGCGCCGCGCAGCCGCGCGGCGGCCGCGAAGACCTCGGACGGCATGCGTCCCCCGAGCACCGCGTCGAGCGGCTCGAGCTGTGGCGTGCGGCCCTGCTCGGCGAGCGCGATCATCACGCGCTCGAGCCCGAGCGCGAAGCCCGCAGCCGGCGCCGGGTCGCCGAACGCGGACAGCAGCCGGTCGTACCGGCCCCCGCCGGCAAGCGGCAAGCCAAGCCCGGGAGCATACGCCTCGATCTGCAACCCGGTGTAGTACTCAAGCGATCGCATGATGCCGAAGTCGACCTGGATCCGGTCGCCGTAGCCGAGCGCCTCGAGCGTGCGCCAGGTCTCGGCGACCGAGCAGACGCTGTCCATGCAGCCGCATGCCAGGGCGAGCGCCTGGCATCGTTCAAGAGCCTCCCGGCCTCCACGGACGTTCGGCAGCTCGCGGAACGCGAACGCGAGGTCCGGATCGAGGTCGTCGCGTGTCGAGAGGCGATCGATCTCCACGAGATTCCTGCTCTGGGCCGCCGCCACCATGGCGTCGCGCCACTCATCGGTGCCGCCGGCCCTGTCGAGCAGCGCGCGCAGCACCTCGGCGGTCCCGAGACCTACGGTGAACGATTCGAGGCCGGCAGCGGTGAGCGCCTCGATGAGGAGCAGTACCACCTCGGTGTCGGCGGCAGGCCCGCGGGCGCCGATGACCTCGACGCCGACTTGCGTGAACTGGCGGGCCTGCCCGCGGAGCGACGCCTGCTCCCGGAAGACCTCGGTGGCGTACCGCACGCGGTGCGGGCCGGGCATCCCGGCAAGGCGCGATGCTGTCAGCCGCGCGATCGGTACCGTGAGCTCGGGGCGCAACGCGAGCAGCGAGCCGTCGAGGTCGAACAACCGGAACGCCGAGCGCTCGATCTCGCCCGGGATGCCGATCTGCAGCGTTGCCGCTTCCTCGACGACCGGCGTCTCGACCGGGTCGTAGCCCCAGGTGGCGAACACGGCCGAGATGGCGCGCTCCACGGCCTCACGCTCGCGCGCCTCCTCGAAGAGCACGTCCCGGAACCCGCGTGGCGTCACGGGGGCCATCGACTGCAGCGGCTGCACGGTACTCCCACCTCCAGATCAACGGCCGGAGGACCCGGCCGCACAGTCGCACTTTATCACAGTAGAGTAATAGCGTAACGGAGTATCACATGGCGGCACCGGGCCGTCAACCGCCGGGCACCCGCCGTCAGGCCTCCCAGACCGCGTCCGCGCCCAGGAGCTCCTTGAGCTCCGCGTGCAGGCCGCTCGACGTGGCGTCCACACGGTACTCCTCCCCCATCTTGAGCTGTTTCGCACCGTTGCCGGTCTGCAGTTGCACCACCACGTGGTCGCGACCGGGGTAGCGCGACAGGATGTCCTTGAACCGCGTGCCGTTGCCGTTGGCGAGAAGCTCGATCGGTGCGCGCACCATGAGCGCCTGTGGCGGCCGCTCGAACTCACCGCTGGCGGCAAGCGGCTCGATCTCGTGCGCGATCAGCTTGAGTCCGCGGTCGGAGCGCTCGACTTTCGCGCGTACGCGCACCACCATGTCCACGGCGATGGTGTCGCGGTACTTCTCGTACGTCTGCGGGAAGAGCACGCCTTCCATGGAGCCTTCGAGGTCTTCGAGCGTGAACGTGGCCATGAGTTTGCCGGCCTTGGTGGCGATGCGCTCGAAGCCCGACACGATGCCCGCGAACCAGCCGCTCTGACCGTCGCGGAACTCATCGGTAGCGCCGAGCGACATCGTGCGCGCACGCTCGATCGTGTCCCGGATCTCGGCAAGCGGGTGGTCCGAGACGTAGATGCCGAGCATCTCCTTCTCGAACGCGAGCTTGATGCCCTTGTCCCACTCGTCATCGTTGGGCGGCACGACCTCGTCTTCCATGCCGTGCTCCTCGGCACAGAAGAGATCGAACATCGAGATCTGCCCAGAGTCAGCGTCACGCTGGCGCTTCACCGCACCGTCGACGCACGAGTCCATCATCGACAGCAGATGCTTGCGCGTGTAGCCGGTCGAATCGAACGCACCGGCCTTGATGAGCGCTTCGAGCGTCTTCTTGTTCGCCTGGCGCATGTCGATGCGGTTGCAGAAGTCGTGGAGCGAGGTGAACGGTCCACCTTCCTTGCGCTCGGCCACGATCGTCTCCACGACTGCCTCGCCGACGTTGCGGATGCCGGCGAGCCCGAAGCGGATAGCGCCCTCGACCGCAGTGAAGTCACGGCCTGACGAGTTCACGTCGGGCGGCAGGACCTTGATGCCCGCCTGGTTGCACGCGGCGATGTACTTGACGATGGTCTCGCTCTTGCCGGTGTAGCTCGTGAGCACCGCAGCCATGTATTCGAGCGGATAGTGCGCCTTGAGATACGCCGTCTGGTACGAAACGAGACCGTAGGCGGCGGCGTGGCTCTTGTTGAACGCGTACTCGCCGAACTTGCGCATGTCGGCCCAGACGCGCTGCGCGATCTTGGGATCGTAGCCGCGCTCCGCGGCGCCCGACATGAACTCCGGCTCGAGCGCGTCGACGATCTCCATCTTCTTCTTGCCCATGCCCTTGCGGAGCTTGTCCGCCTTGGCCGCCGTGAAGCCGCCCATCTCCATGGTGATACGCATCGCCTGCTCCTGGTAGACGATGGCGCCGTACGTCTCCTCCAGGATGTGCTTGATGCGATCGTCGTAGTAGGTGATGGCCGCGCGGCCGTGCTTGCGCGCGATGAAGTCGGGGATCGAGTCCATCGGGCCCGGACGGTAGAGCGCCACGACGGCGACGAGGTCCGCGAAACGGGTGGGCTTGAGGTCTCGCAGCACCCGCTTCATGCCCGGCGACTCCACCTGGAACACGCCGTCGGTATCGGCACGCTGGAGCAGCTGCCATGTCGTGGCGTCATCCATGGGGATGCTGTCGAGGTCGATCGTCACACCGTGGTGCTCCTCGATCGCCGTCACCGCCTTGGCGAGCACCGTGAGCGTTCTGAGGCCGAGGAAGTCCATCTTCAGCAGGCCGAGATCCGCGATCACGGTGCCCTCGTACTGGGTGATGACCGAGCCGCCCTTGGTGTCGAGCTTCACCGGCGTGTAGTAGTACAGCGGGTCGCGGCAGATCACGACCGCGGCCGCGTGTATGCCTTCGCCGCGCACGACGTTCTCGAGCGAGAGCGCCGAGTCGATGATGCGCTTCGTGTCGGTATCGTTGTTGTACGCGTCGCGAAGCTCCGGTGTGTCGCGGAGCGCCACCTCCAGGTCGGAGAGCTTCTTGTCGGCGTCGCCCTTGCGATCGATGCGCTCGGGCACGAGCTTCGACACCTTGTCGGGGATCGAGTACGGGTAGCCGAGCACCCGGCCGGCGTCACGGATGGCGGCGCGCGCCTTCATCGTCGAGTACGTGATGACCTGCGCGACCTTGTCCTCGCCGTACTTCTCGCGCACGTAGTCGACGACCTCAAGCCGCCGCTCATCGTCGAAGTCGATGTCGATATCGGGCATCTCGGTGCGCTCGGGGTTGAGGAAACGCTCGAACAGCAGACCGTGCTCGAGCGGATCGAGGTTGGTGATGCCCAGCGCGTAGCTGATGATCGAACCGGCCGCCGAGCCACGACCCGGGCCGACGCCGATGTTGTTCGCCTTCGCCCACTTCACGAAGTCCGCGACGATGAGGAAGTACGCCGACAGACCCTTGCCCACGATGACCTCGAGCTCCGACTCGAGCCGGTCGATCGGCCCCTGCGGGATCGGCTCGCCGTAGCGCCTCGCGAGCCCCGCCATGCATTCATCTCGCAGATGATCGTTCTCGGTCTTGCCTGCAGGCGTCTCGAACACCGGCAGGATGATCTTGTCGAACTCGAGCTCGATCTCGCACTTCGCGGCCACGTCGAGCGTGTTCGCGAGCGCCTCGGGGTACTCCGCGAGCGCTGCGGCCATCTCGTCGTAGCTCTTGAGGTAGAACTGGTCCGAGGAGAACCGCATGCGTGAGCGATCGTCCACCGTAGAGCCCGTCCCCACGCACAGCAGCAGGTCCTGGGCCTCGTGGTCCTCATGCATGACGTAGTGGATGTCGTTGGTGCCCACGAGCCCCACACCCATCTCCGACGCCATCTGTGCGATCTCGGCGTTCAGCTGCTTCTGGGTCACGCCGTTGTCGGCGGTGATCCCCTGCTCCTGGATCTCGAGATAGAAGTCGTCGCCGAAGATATCCGCGTACGTCTCGGCCCATCGGCGCGCTTCGGCCAGATCGCCGTGCTCGATGGACTTGCTCACGATGCCGCTCATGCACGCCGAGGTGCAGATGAGCCCCTCGGAGTGCTCGCGCAGCAACTCGAGATCGACGCGCGGCTTGTAGTAGAAGCCGTTCACCGAGGCCTCGCTCACCATCGCCATGAGGTTGCGGTAGCCGGTCTGGTTCTTGGCGAGCAGCAGCAGATGGTAGAGCGAGGGCTTCCCCTCGCGCTTCGTGCGCGACTCAGGCGTGAAGTACGTCTCACACCCGATGATCGGCTTGATCCCCGCGCCGACGGCCGAGCGGTAGAACTCGACCGCGCCGTACATCGCCCCGTGGTCGGTGAGCGCGATGGCGGTCTGGCCCACCTCGCTCGCCCGCGACACCAGCCGCGAGATGCGCGCATGGCCGTCGAGGAGCGAGTACTCCGAATGCGTGTGCAGATGGACGAAGCCGGACATCGGTTACGCGTCGCCGCCTTCCGCGGCCGGGCCGAGCCGGTCGATCACCGTGCGATACCCGCCTTCGCCGTAGTTCAGGCTGCGGCTCACGCGGCTGATCGTGGTGGACGAGGCGCCGGTGGCCTCCTGGATGCTCGTGTAGTGCGCCCCCGCCCCCAGGGATCGCGCCACGGCAAGCCGCTGGGCCATGTCCTGGATCTCACGGATGGTGGCGACATCGACGAGGAAGGCATATCGCTCATCGTTATCGGCAAGGGTGCCGAACGCTGTGAGAAGCGCCTCGACCTCGGCCGTGCGCAACCGCTCTGTGGACATCGCGAGATCCCTCCCTCCGGGAGCCGGTACGCTAGATGGTGTACCCATACTAGCACCGACACCCGACATGATGGGGGTCTCCCGAATGGACGGCGCTGCTTTCCGACAGGCGGTACCGGAGACACTCAGCCGATGATCTGGACGTCCTGGATACGTCCGTGAGCGCGGCGGTCAGCGGAGACGAGCGGACAGTCGAGACGGGCGGCGAGAGCGGGAGCAGCCGCATCATAGAGCGTACAGCCAAGGTCCGCGGCCACCTCGAGGGAGGCGGCGAGGAGCGCCTCATCCGAACCCGCGACCAGCAGGCCGGCAGCGGACAGGTCACGCCAGACGCGCGCCGCGTCACGGATGCCGTAGAGCCTGCGCGCCACGTCCAGCACCTCGTACGGGAAGACGGCGGGTACCACCAGCTGGATGGCCCCCTCACCGAGCCTCGCGATGAGCGCTCGAGCCTCGCCCGAACCCGCTTCGTCCTTGAACCACTTGACTCCGACCGAGGCATCCAGGACCAACACGTCGCCCGTCATCCGATCACGTCCTCGTCGAGCGCGCCGCGAGACTCGCGGAGCATCTCAAGCACCGGCCGCTCATCCGCAGGCACCCGACCGCGCAACTCCTCCAGCAAGGCGAGCGTCCGTCCCGCCGCCTCCCGCTTCCGGGCGGACTCCCGCGCCGATGCCCGGTCGCTCACATACGACGATGTCGCCTCCCGTACGACCTGACTGCGCGACACCCCTTCGAGCTCAGCGAACCGATCGATCTCACGGACCAGCGATGCGGGTAGTGAGACCGTGATCTTGTCGACGGCCATCGGTCATACCTCCCATTCATACCAAGAAGTATGATACTCGCAGCACTCGTACCCCGCAATGGCGCCATGTCGGCTGGCGCGCCCTGCCCTACACCACGCGATTGATGAGGCTGCCGATACCGCCGACGCGTATCTCGACCACGTCGCCCCGATAGAGCGGACCGATGCCCGCGGGGGTACCGGTGAGCACCACATCGCCGGGCAGGAGCGTCATGACGCCGCTCACGAAGCTCACGAGCTCGTACGGGTCGAAGATCATGTCCGAGGTGGACGTGGACTGCCTGCGCTCCCCGTTCACGTACGACTCGAGCGTGGTGTCACGCGGGTCGACGTCGGTCTCCACCCAGGGTCCCAGCGGGCAGAACGTGTCGAATCCCTTAGCGCGGGTCCACTGCCCGTCACGCTGCTGCAGCACGCGGCTCGTGACATCGTTGGCGCATGTGCACCCGAGCACGTGCGTGTGCGCCTGCTCGGGCGTCACCTTGTGCGCGCGGCGTCCGATCACGAGCGCCAACTCGGCTTCGTAGTCCACGACATCGTGGCCGTCGGGGATGCGGATCTCGGCACCATGGCCGACCACGGAAGTGGGCGGCTTGAGGAAGATGACCGGCTCTGTGGGAAGCTCGTGCCCCATCTCCCGCGCGTGCCCCTTGTAGTTGAGGCCGGCACACACGATCTTCGTGGGCACGGTGGGCGCAAGCAGCTGCGCGTGCGGCAGTGCGACGATCCCCTCGGGCTCCCACGCGGCGAACGGCTCATCGGAGATGAGCGTCACGGTGCTCTCGTCGGCGAGCCCGTAGCGGACGTCCTCTTCATGGAAGATCCGAACGACACGCATCAGGCTCCCCTCGACGATCCTACGCTCCTAGAGCGGTGTTCCACATGGGATGGGACCATTCCTGCAGACACACCCGGGAGTCTTCAGGCAGATTCAGGCACTGCCTGAGCCGATGCCAGGACCGCCCGGTGCCGATCGATAGCGCGAGCGGTACCGAAGCTGCCGAGTGCGGCGATCGCCACCAGCACGCCACCTGCGATGAGCGTCTGCTGGATGCCGAGCGACACCGCGAGCGTGGGCACGAAGGCGAGCGGCAGCAGTTCGCCAGCGGTGCGGTGCCACTGCAACGTTCCCACGATGCGACCCACATACTCGTGCGGTGAGTCGAGATGCACGAGCGTGCGCAGCAGCGGCTCCATGGCGCCGATCGCCATACCCCACGCGAACGCGCCAGGGGCGATCCACCCGAGCTCGGTGGAACCGACATAGAGTATCGAGCCGAGGCCCGCCAGCACGGCCATGACCGACAGACCGCGGGCCGACACGATCGCATCGGGCAACCTCGGCAGCAGCGCGGCGCCCATGACGAGCCCCAGTCCGAACAGCGTGTTCATCCAGCCGAGCCACTCCACGCCCACCCCGACGACGTCGCGGTAGAAGAGCGACTCAAGGGCCTGGAACCCGCCGAATCCGACCCACACCGCCGTGCCGAGCAAGATGAAGTACCGGAGTGTCCGGGTCGTGTACGCGATGCGCAGCCCGGCGGTGAAGTTCGCCCAGGCGTTTCCGTGCTCGTGTCCGACGGGCTTCTCCTCGATGCGCGTGAGCCAGGCGAGCACGGCGGCGATCGCCGATGCCACCGCCATCACCCAGAACACCGAGTGGATACCGAACCAGGTCTCGATGAGCGCACCGACCGACGGCCCGAGGACGAAGCCGATGGAGCTACCGGTCTCAATGAACGAGTTCGCGCGCTCGAGCTGCGCGCGACCCGAGGTGATGAAGGGGGCGAACGAGGCGCCGGCGGTCCACGTGGGCACGCCGAAGAGCGAGAAGAGCGCCGAGCCCACCACGAACAGCGGCAGTGATGGCGCCACCATCATCCACAGCACAGGAGGGATGGATCCGATCTCCGCCCACACCATGACCTTGCGGGGGCCGAACCGGTCGATGAGTATGCCGGCCACGAGCGAGCCGATGATGGCGGCGACGGCGTTCACCATCGACATCGCCGCGAGCTGTGAGGGTGTGGCGTCGAACGCGTACGCGGCGCCGCCCAGGGTGCCCACGATCCAGACGGCGGTGCCGCCGAGACGGGATATGAAGCGCGCACCGACGACGAGCGCGAGGTTGCGATTGGAGTTGAGCACGGAGTGACTCCTCCGGTCGTGAAGCGGTTGGGACAGGAGCGACAGAGTATACGAGAATCCTTCGGAAGTATACGCCCTGGCGCGGGCGCATCCTGCTACGCGACGCCGCGCGACACCGAGCGGTCACCGTGCGCGAACGTGCGGTTACCGCTCCTCCGCCCGCGGGTGCGCGAGACCGAACTCGACCGAATCCACGAGCGCCTCCCAGGACGCCTCGATGATGTTCTCCGAGACCCCCACCGTGCCCCAGGTCTTCTCGCCATCACTGGACTCGATGAGGACGCGGGTCACCGCACCGGTGCCCTTCTTCTCGTCGAGCACGCGCACCTTGAAGTCGGTGAGCTCGATGGCTTCGAGAGCCGGGTAGAACCGGCCGATGGCGAGGCGCAGCGCGCCGTCGAGAGCGTTGACCGGGCCGTTCCCTTCGGCGGTGGCGATGAAGCGCTCATCACCCACGTGCACCTTGATGGTGGCCTCGGTCATCACTCGGCCATCCTCGCGCTTCTCCATGAGACAGCGGAAGCTTTCGAGCCTGAAGAACGGCTGGTGCGTGCCGAGCTCCTTCTGCAGCATGACCTCGAGCGTGGCGTCGGCAGCTTCGAACATGTAGCCCTGATGCTCGAGCTGCTTGATGCCGTCAAGCACGCGGGTCGCCGTTTCCTGGTCGCCGGTGAGGTCGATCCCGAGTTCGAGCGCCTTCATCGTGAGCGACGCCCGGCCGGCAAGCTCGCTCACCACCACGCGTGCGAGGTTGCCCACCGCGGCCGGGTCGATGTGCTCGTACGCGGCCGAGAGCCGCGCCGCGGCGCTCGCGTGCACGCCGCCCTTGTGCGCGAAGGCGCTCGTGCCCGTGTACGGTTGGTGCGGATTGGGGGTGACGTTCGCCGTCTCCGCGACGAAGTGCGAGACCTCGGTCAGCAGGCGTAGCTGATCGCGGGTGATGCAGTCGTCGTCCATCTTGAGCACGAGCGCGGGGATGATCGAGAGGAGGTCGGCGTTGCCGGCGCGCTCACCGTAGCCGTTGGCCGTGCCCTGCACGTGCGTGCAGCCAGCGTCGACGGCCACCAGCGAGTTCGCCACCGCACACGCGGCGTCGTTGTGCGCGTGGATACCGAGATCGACGCCCGGAAGCGCCTCACCGAGTCCGCGGACCACCCGCGCCACGGTCTGCGGCAGCGTGCCGCCGTTGGTGTCGCACAGGACGATTGCATTCGCCCCCGCCTCCGCGGCCGCGCGGCACACCTCGGTGGCGTATCCGGGGTTTGCGGCGTACCCATCGAAGAAGTGCTCCGCGTCGAAGAACACCGTGCGCCCCTCGGCAACCAGGAACGCCACGCTGTCGCGTACCATGCGGAGGTTCTCCGCGAGCGTGGTGTTGAGCGTCTCGGTCACATGGACGTCCCACGCCTTGCCGAAGATGCACAGCGCCTCGCAGCCGGTGTCCAGCAGCGCCCGCAGTCCGGCGTCGGTCTCCGCCGCTCCGCCTTTGCGGCATGTTGTGCCGAAGGCGGTGATGGTCGCGTTCTCGAGCCTGAGGTCCCGGGCGCGCTCGAAGAACTCGAGGTCCTTGGGGTTGCTGCCGGGAAAGCCGCCCTCTATGTAGTGGATGCCGAGGTCGTCGAGGCGGCGCGCGATGCGCAGCTTGTCATCGACCGAGAGCGACATGCCCTCGCGCTGTGTGCCGTCACGAAGCGTGGTGTCGTAGAGGGTGACCATCGGAGGCCCGTCCTTCCCCTGCGCGGTGGGGCTTCATTGTAGCGGAGGTTCATGCTGCCCGTGGGCCGAACCCTCACCGGCCAGATGCGCCTCGGCGAACGCCACGAATCGTCGCGCGAGCACCAGTGACGCCTTCGCGCCAGCCTCATCGAACTCGGAACGGTAGTCGGCGTTCTCCCGAAGCACCCTGGCACGCTCCAGGGCCATGGCGAGCTCACTCCCCTCGGGGTACCCACCGTACAGCTCCCGAAACGCCACCCCGAGGCAGAAGTGGCTCTTCTCGGTGTAGCCGGATCGGAGTATCAACGCCTGCGCCGCGTGAAACATGGCGTAGTAGGCGGTGATGGTCAGGCGCTTCCACTGAGAGTTGTCGAGCATGATTGCGGCATCGGCGATATCCAGCCGTGCCGCGTCGAGCTCTCGCTGCGCGGCATCCGGTCCAGCCGAGAAGCGCGTCAGGCCTCTTCGCTTCGGGCAGTCGTCGAACTCACCCATCGCGGCCAGCCACCTTGATCCCGCTCGCCAGGGCGTGGGCGAACGTGCCCCCTTCAGCAAGCACTTGCATGTGCCCTGATGGCGTGAGCACTACCGGCTGCAGCCACTCGTATCGCGCCAACTCTTCGAGTACCGCCTCGGGCACCTCGCTGACCACGAGCAGATCAAGGTCGCTTCCGAGCGTGTCCTCGCCGCGTGACGCGCTGCCGAACAGCACGGCAAGGTCGATGCGGTCCACCACCGGAGACAGCACCTGACGGGCGCGAGCGATGGCGCGAGCGATCTTGAGATGGCGGATCATAGGGTCGTCTGCGTCCAGGCTGTAGAGCCGGGTCCTCCCCACCGAACGCGATACCACGAGGCCTTGTTCCACCAGCTCCTTGAGGGCGCGCTGCACGCTGCTTCGCGGCAGTGCCAGAACCTGGCGGACCTCGAGCTCAGTGTGTTCAACGCCGGCTGCGTCCATCAGGAGGTTCAGCACCGACTCCTGCACGGTGCTCGTCTCCCCCACGCGGAATCCAAGTCCCACATGATTAGATGTATATCTAGTTTTCTTAGACATACGTCTATCATAATGGGCCTAATCCATTCATGCAAGCCGCCCTCATCGTGCGTGCGCGAGCGTGCACACCTCATCGGAGATCGCGCCTGCGGGGAAGGCCAGTTCGATCGTCTCGGGGCAGCGTGGACCGGCGAGCTTCATCGACTCGGCGCACACGGTGTAGCTGACCCACCGCTCACGAGCGGCCGAGCCGTCGATCGGGGGCGTCACCGGAGGCGCGGCGGACGCACTCACAGCCGCGACCCGCATGTAGTCCTTCCATATCTGAGCGGGGAAGCTGCCGCCGGTCACGCGTATGCCGTGGACATCATCCATCGCTACCTGCGCCTTAGGGTATCCCACCCACACTGCCGTGCTGAGCTCGCCCGAGTACCCCACCAGCCACGCGTCCCGCCACGACTGCGCCGTCCCCGTCTTCACGGCCGCCCACTGGCCGAAGTTCGCCGAGCTGCCCGTGCCGGCCGTATACACCTGCCCGAGCACCCCCGCGAGCGCGGAGGCGACCTCGGCCGAGATCCCACGGGTGCCGGTGCGCTCCGGAGCGAACACCAGTCGGCCCTCGCTGTCCGTGACACGGTCGATGCCCGAGGGCGGCACGGCCATGCCGCCGTTGGCGATCGTGCCGAACGCCGACGCCATCTCGAGCGGCGAAACGCCCTGTGTGAGTCCGCCGAGCGCGATGGCCGGATCGGCGTTGATCTCCGAGGTGATGCCCATGCGGTGCGCCGTGTCCACGACCTTGTCGGCCCCCACCGCCATGATCAGGCGCGCATACACGGTGTTGATCGACCACGTGGTGGCGGTCTGCAGCGAGTATGTGCCGCCTGTGATCGCGTTCTCGTAGTTCTCCACGTGCCAGATGCCGTCCTTCACGGGTGTGGAGAACGGCGTGGCCTCCCACATGGAGTCGAGCGTGTGTCCTTCCTCAAGGGCCGCGGCGAGCACGAACGGCTTGAACGCCGAGCCGGTCTGCCGCTTGCCCTGCGTGGCCAGGTCGAACTGCTCAGCCGAGAAGTCGCGTCCGCCCACCACGGCCACCACCGCCCCGTCGCGCCAGCGCACCGATGCGATGGCCACCTCGGGGTCCGCCGGATCGGGCAACACGCTCCGCGCCGCCGCCTCGGCCGCGCGCTGCGCCACGGGATCGAGCGTGGTGTGGATGCGCAGGCCGCCGCGGTACAGGCGTTCGGATCCAAGCTGCTCCAGGAGGTCGCGCCGCACGTACTCCACGAAGTACGGGGCGACCAGCTGCCGTGCGGGCGCACCTTCGGCCAGACCGAGCGGCTGCGCCGCCGCGTCGGCCGCATCACGCTCGGAGATGTAGCCCTCGTCACGCATGACCCTGAGCACGAGGTTGCGGCGCTCAAGCGCCGCCGAGGGATCCACGAACGGGTCGTAGCGTGTGGGCGACTGCACGCAGCCGGCGAGCAGCGCCGACTGAGCGAGGGTGAGGTCGGGTGCATCGATGCCGAAGAACCGCTGGGCCGCGCTCTGCACGCCGTACGCGCCGTGGCCGTAGTACACCATGTTCAGGTAGACACCGAGGACGACGTCCTTGTCGGCCCGACCCTCCAGCTGCAGGGCGAGGAGCGCCTCCTCGATCTTGCGCTTGAGCGTACGTTCGCCCTCGGTGAACAGCAGCTTCACCGTCTGCTGGGTGATGGTCGAGCCGCCCTGCCGCACCTCGCCGGCCCCGGTGTTGATCGAGAACGCGCGCGCGATGGCCTGCACGTCGATACCCGAGTGCTCGTAGAAGCGCCGGTCCTCGATCGCCACAGCGGCATCCTTCAGCGACTGCGGGATCGATTCGTCCGGGATGACCGTGCGGTCCTCGGCGTCATACCACTCGGCGAGGACCGAGCCATCGGCCGCGTACACGATCGAGGTCTGCGCCATGCGGATCGCGTCGGGATCCGCGCGCAGGTCGGGTAGCGTGGTGGAGAGATGCGCCAGGTAGCCGGCGAAGGCGAGCAACAGCACCAGGGCGACGGCAAGCGCGCCCGACGCCCGGGTGAGGACCTTGATCAGGGCAGTCCTGTCCACGTGTGTCGCTCCGGCGCCGCGCCGCGCGCCGGGATCATCCGGCGCGCGCGGCAGGCGCTTCCCCCGCTAGACGTACTCCAGCCACTCCTTGTAGTCCTCGTTCTGGCCGCGAACGACCTCGAAGTACGCTTTCTGCAGCTCGAGCGTGACGGGGCCGGCATCACCGATCACATGGCCGTCGACCGAACGTACCGGCACGACCTCGGCGGCGGTGCCCGTCATGAAGATCTCGTCGGCGGTGTAGAGGTCGGTCCGCACGAGCGACTCCTCGATCACCGGATAGTCGAGATTGTCGGCGATCACCATGACCGAATCACGCGTGAGGCCCTCGAGGATGCCGTCTGAGACCGGCGGCGTGGAGATGACGCCGTCACGCACGACGAACAGGTTCTCACCGGTGCCCTCACAGACCTTGCCGGCCTCGTTGAGCATGATGCCCTCGGCGTAGCCATGACGATTGGCCTCGATCTTGGCGAAGCCGGAGTTCAGGTAGCTCGCCGACGACTTGATGCCCGGAGGGGTGGCGTTGATGCTGCGCTGACGCCACGACGAGATGCCCACGTCGACACCGTGCACGAGCGCTTCCTCACCCAGGTACGACTCCCATGGCCACACGGCGATGGAGACCTGCACAGGCGAGTTGATGGGATCGACACCCATGAACCCGTAACCGCGGAAGGCGATGGGCCGGATGTAGCACGCAGGGAGCTTGTTCGCGCGGATGGTCTCCTTGACGGCCTCGACCAACTGCTCGACCGAGTAGCCGAGATCCATGAAAAGCATCTTGGCCGAGCGCTCGAACCGCTCCATGTGCTCGGTGAGCCGGAAGACTGCGGGGCCGTCGGCGGTGGCGTAGCAGCGGATACCTTCGAAGACGCCCGTGCCGTAGTGCAGCGCGTGGGTGAGTACGTGTACCTTGGCGTCCGCCCAGGGAACCAGTGCGCCGTCCATCCAGATGTAGTCCACCTCGGGCAGTGCCATCGGAGTCTCCCCTCACGAGCGCCAACGTGTATCGCGCTAGTGTAGCGCAGAGCACTGATAAGGTGGGGGCTCAGATCATCGATTCCAGCCACTCTTGCAACTCGCGCCGCAGTACGGGGATTGCATCATACGCGACCGACCAGATCATCGCGTCGTCGATCAGGTCGTACGCGTGCGCCAGCCGATTCCGCATGCCGACGATCCTGCCGAGATGCGTCACGCGATCACGAGCGTCATCGGTGATGGAATCCAGGGTGTTCAGCGCCTCGCCAACGATGAGGAACTCCCGCTCCACAGCGGAACGGAGCATGCGGGTGGCCAGGTACTCGTCGCGCGTCGTACCGGACACGATCGACACGATTGATTCGGCCGCCGCGAGAGCGTCGGCGAGTGTTGCCTTCGCGCTACGCCGCATAGAGAGACACCCTCGTGGTCTCGAGTTCGTGTGCGAGATACGGGTTCGTGACCGCGCTCACCATGACGAGATCGACCCTCCTGCCGAGGATCGCCTCCAGCTCCTCGCCGAGAGCCCAGTAGGGATGATCGAAACCCGATGCCTCCACGGGTTCGAACTCCACAAGAAGATCGATGTCGCTCCCGGGCGAGAAGTCACGTCGCGCCACTGAGCCGAATGCGTCGAGCCGACTCACGTGGTGGTGCCGACACACCTCCGAGAGGGCAGTGCTGTGGCGCTTGAGCAGCCTGAGCCCTGGCAGCTCCTCGCATCCGGCGTCCGGAACCCCCGCCAGCCCAGAGGCTTCGTCCAGCCACGCTTCAAGATCAGCGGCACGAACCCGCCACAGCCTGCCGACCTTGAACGCCGGCAGTTCGCCGGAGCGCACACGGTTGTACACCGTACGCTCAGACACGCCGAGGTACTCGGCGACGGCCGCGATGTCGAGAAGGTCGTCCATATGCCGATACTAGCATTGACGGGAATCTATAGGAACCAGTAGGAACCCTCGGCCCGCAGAGCCGCGCAACCCCTACGACGCCCCGCCCGTCGGCTCTCCCCCGAGCACGCGCCTCAGGAGGGCCGGCCGCGACGCGAACGCGATCCAGCCGAGCGCCACGCCCCACCAGAGCGTCGCCACCCGCGTGACGACCGTCGCTCCGGCGGCCGATGCCGTTGGCATGCCGGCCGCCACCAGGACGCCCGCCATCGAGGCCTCGGTAAGACCGATGCCCCCCGGCAGGAACGAGAATGCGCCGGCGATCGTGGCCACTCCGTAGACAGACACATCGGCGAGCAGGGCAAGCGTGTCGAAGCCGAACGCACGCAGGCACAGCGCGAAGCCGATGCCCTCGAACCCCCATGCAATCACGGATGCCGGGACGGACCACACGAGCACACGCCAGTCCAGCGCACGGCGCAGCGTGTCAGCGATCGCTTCGGCGGAGGCCTCGTGCTTACGCGCCCGCTCCCGCGAGCGCACCACGCGCAGCGCGAGCCCGTGGAACCACGTAGAGCCGGCAAGCGCTGTTCCAGCAGCCACAACAGCGAGGCCGAGCAGCAGCACCCAGGTCGCGCCGCCGAGCGCGGTCAGACCGCCGAGCGCAAGCAGACAGACGGCGATGAGGTCGGCGACCCGCTCGGCAAGGACCAGCGTGACACCGCGGGTCATCCGCATCCCCGCGATCTCCCGGCCGAGCCACGGCTTGACCACCTCGCCGACGCGCCCGGGAGTGACCGTCATCGCCTGACCGGAGACCTGCATGTAGAGGGCGTCTGGCAGCGTCACCGGGTGACCGACCTCGCGCATCAGCGCGCCCCAGCGCAGCGAGCGGACGAGGAAGCCCGCGGCGCCCAGCAACAGCATCCACACAAGCGTGAGCGGGTCGAACCCGCGGAGCGCGCGTGCGACGGCGGGGCCGTCCCCGATGACCACGAGGACTGCCGAGACCACGGCACTGCCAAGCGCGGCGAAGGCGAGCCCGCGAAGGATCTTGCGGGAGCCCATCGGCTCCCTCTCGTGTGTGGCGCCCGGTTCGATCATACGTGGCACGCACCCAGGATCTCGTTCAGCCCCTCGACCACCGGCAGCAGCTCCTCCGGAGATACCGCCCCGAGGGTCTCGCCGAGGCGCTCCACCGAGACTGTCCGCACCTGGCTGATCTTCACCCACGATGGCTTGGGCAGCACGACCGACTCCACCGGAAGCGTGAGCGGGTACCCTGCCCGCTGCGGCTGACTCGTGAGGGCCACTACGATCGCGGTGCCGGACCGCTCGTTGAATACGTCGGCGCTCAAAACGAGCACCGGCCGCTGCCCCGACTGCTCGTGCTCTCGGGCAGACCCCAGGTCCGCCCAGCGGATCTCGCCCCTCAGTACGCGGGCCATGTCGCCCTCTCAGCCTCGATGCCCTCGTCAGCCAGACTCTGCTCGTACAGCGGATCGAGCTTTGCGCACTCGACCGCGAGGCGTGAGCCGAGGATACGGGCGAGTTTCTCATCCACCGCCGCCTGGATCGCCTGACTCCGGCTCGCGAACTGCCGCTCGCTCACGAGTCGATCGACGGCCTCCACCGCACCCTCGTCGAGCGTGATCGCGATCTTCAGCTTGGCCACGTCGCACCTCCTAGTATGATGAATCATCATACTAGGATGCCCATGAGTCGTCATCAAGCAACACCTCCGGCACCATCGTGACCGAAGGTGCTGAACGGAGTGTGAACGCAACCTTAACCGTGGGCGGGGCACTACCTCCTCGACAAGCCGCTAACCCCGCAGCCGCTCCACCACGAGGTCGCCCATGGCGCTGGTGCCGACGGTCTTCTGCGGAAGCGTGGAGGCGTCGGCGATGTCGCGGGTGCGCCAACCCTCGGCAAGCACGGTCTCGATCGCCCTGGCGAGCCCGTCGGCAGCCTCATGCATCGAGAAGCTGTAGCGCAGCATGAGTTCGACGGAGAGCAGCATCGCGAGCGGGTTGGCGATCCCCTGCCCCGCGATGTCGGGCGCGCTGCCGTGGCTCGGCTCGTAGAGCGCGGTCCCATCGCCGAGGCTGGCGCTCGCGAGCATTCCGAGCGAGCCGGTAAGCATCGAGGCCTCATCCGAGAGGATGTCACCGAACATGTTCTCGGTCACCATCACGTCGAACTGGGCGGGCGTGCGGATGAGCTGCATCGCGGTGTTGTCCACGAGCTGATCGACGAGCTCCACGTCGGAGAACTCCGCCTCATGGAGCCGGTGGACGATCTCACGCCACAGGCGGCTCGATTCGAGCACGTTGGCCTTGTCCACCGAGTGCACCCGCCCGCGCCGCGTACGAGCCGCCTCAAGGGCAGTGCGGGCGATCCGCTCGATCTCGTACTCGCGGTAGTCGAGCGTGTCATACGCCCGCATGCCGGGGCCGCCGCCGGTGGCCGCGCCCTCAACGCCGGTCTCGCGCGCCCGCGCGCCAAAGTACAGGCCTCCGGTGAGCTCGCGGACGATCAGCATGTCCACGCCCTCGAGGTACTCGGGCTTGAGCGAGCTCGCATCGCGCAGCGCGTCGAAGATCTTCACCGGCCGCAGGTTCGCGTACAGCCCGAGCGCCTTACGGATGCCGAGCAGTCCCTGCTCGGGACGCGTCTTCTCAGGATCGGTGGTGTCCCACTTGGGACCGCCGATGGCAGCCAGCAAGACGGCGTCCGCGCCGTGCGCCGCCTCGAGCGTGGCATCCGGGAGCGCGGTGCCGGTGGCATCGATCGCCGCCCCGCCGAGGAGCGCCTCGGTGAACTCGAAGGCCACGCCCGCACGCTCGCCGATGACGCCAAGCACCTTCACGGCCTCGGCGATGATCTCAGGGCCGATGCCGTCTCCCGGCAAGAGGCAGATGCGGTAGGTGGTCACAGGAAGCCTCCCTCACAGATGTTGGGAGAAGAATACACCAGAGTGCGGACGACTACCGCTCCGGCTGTGGCCCGTGGCAGTAGTTGCAGAAGCGCTCACGGTTCAGGTCGTGGCAGGAGCACGAGCCAACTCCGGGGCCCCGCGCATTCCTGTGCCATGCCACATAACCGGACACGCTCTCAGCGTGCGGGTTGACCGGCGTCCCCTGCGGCGTCAACTCCCTGAATTTGTGGCACTGGTCGCAATCGCTGATGCCATGGCACTTCATACAGGACTGCGCCTGCAGTAATGCCTTCCGTGCGTGAAATCCGGTCACGAACTCCTCTGAGTGGGGCAACTCAAGGCCATGGCAGTCAATGCAGGAATCCATCGAATGGCAGCCCCGACAGCCATCTGTCTGGATGTCGGCCTTCACGTAGTCGTCGCCCGGGGTGCGCGTCGCTGTGCCGACGTCGGTGCTGTGACATGAATCGCACTCGCTCGGAGCGTCGGATCCATCGTGGCACTGTATGCACTGCGCCATCTGAGGGTAGCGCTCACGCCGAACGGCGGAGCCATGGCCAACGGTCCCATGACAGTCAGTACATTCGTAGCCCACGTCGAGAACGTCCGTGTGGCGCATCCGTATGCCTCGCGCGGTCAAAGTGCCGGACGTGACCTCTTCGTGGCAGGTCACGCACGACCCGCTGCTCACGTCTGCATAGGGCATGGCATCGCTGTACGAGGCGGTGAATTCGACCACCAGATTCCTCGAACCACCCACGGCTGCCACGTATGCCCCTCTCACCCCGGGGCCGACATGACACGCACTACACCGCGTCCTGGCGTGCGTCCCCTCAGCATGAGAAGCGACAGCGGCGCTAGTGACATGGCAGCTCGCACATGCCTTGTCCGATGTCCCATAGCTCCAGCCCGCGACAGCGAAAGCACCCGCAATCAGCACAACCGCACCGAGCGGTAGGCACCTTCGCCATAGTGGGCGAGGGACCGCGGGGGCCTGCTCTTCCCGTACCTCGATTCTGCGGCGTCCGGCATCTCGCGCACTGTCCACCACGAGCCACGACACGACCAGGATGAGCAGCGCGGCGACCCCGACCGTCGCGATGACGAGCAACGCTGCGAGGGGATCCTCGCCGGGGTGCTGGAGCGCATTGACGGAGAACTCCACCAGCGCGTTGACCCGGTTGATGGCGGCATCGACCGAGAGTGTTGCCGTGACGCTCGTGGCGGCGACTGTGGACGTCGCAACTGAACTCATGAGCCCGCACCACCGGGGTGGATATGCGCAATATGACATCGCATGCACGATTCAACAGGATGGCAGGTCTTACAGCGCGCATCCTTGGCATCTGTTGCTACCGATGAGTGGCCACGCAAGAAGCCGTCGGGGTGTGGCATTTCGATGCCGTGACAGCTCTCGCACAGTGAGCCCTTGTGGCATGAGAGGCAGGCCTCCCTGGATTCCACTGCCAGTTCACCGTGCACAGCAAGGAAATTCTTCTCATGAGGCAATGGGATATCGTGGCACTTCTGACACTTGGAGCGTTCATGGCAGAGCGTGCAGGTGTCCAGGACGCCCATTCCGTGAGTGGACTGCCAGTTCGCACCGTGCGTCTTCGACCACTCGACATCAACGCGCCTGGCGACGTCCGCCGATTTCTTACCGATATGGCACGTCTCGCATGCGCCGGTCTCCTTGGTGTTGTTGTGGCATCTGGCGCACACGCTCATCGTCGCCTGTCCAACACGATGCTCGGATACCTCATGAGCCGTGCCGGCATGGCATTCAACACACCGATAGCCGGCTTCGGCGAGTCCGGTGTGGGACATGCGGAAGAAGTTGTCGATCACGACTGGATCCGCGCTCTCCAGACCAGCATGACACTCAACGCATGCATCGTCCGGCACTCGTGGGCCGCCACTTGGGCCGCCAAGAACGTCTCCGAGCAGGGCGACGCTGTTGCCCACACCGAACAAGGAGGCGCGATCGGTGTGACAATCCCCGCACGACACGGAGGCGTGAGGCGACTCCAACCAGTCATCGTAAGCAGCGGCCGGTGAATGACAGGACCGGCATAGTGAGGGCTCGGCGAGGCTCACCGGCCCCCAGAGGACCAGCGCAGCGAATGCGAAGACGCCGAGACCCGCAGCGGCCCTCCAGGTTATCGCGAATGATCGCCGAACGTCGGGCAATGTGGATCCTCCATGGCCGCGTGCAGTGTGACATGCGGGGCCGTGCATCCGAACGGTGCAGGCGCAACGAGGTCAAGTGACGGCCTCGTGCGCGCTGGTGCGAGAAGCGAGCGTCGTGCCAGAGAACACGTGTGGCAGTGACTCTCAAGAGCCGGACGGAAATGGGGCACCGGTCCCCCGGTGCCCCATCCAGTACTCACGCACTTGAGAGCGGTATCCTGCTCCTAGTACGTGATGCCAACACCGGCGCTGCTGTCAGCGTTCACGTGACAGGCCACGCACTGCCCGTCAGTGACCTTCTGCGTGGACGCAGTCAGATCAGGCGCAAACTGAGCTCCAGCCTGCGGGGTCACATACGTGACATTACGGGCCGAGGCGACACCGCCACTCGTGAACTTCCAACCCGTGTTGTTCGCAGGCAGGATCGTGTTCACGGGGTTGCCGGCCTTCAGCGCGCCGCCAACCTCAACATCAGCATACGCCGCGTGCACACCAGCCGCCGTGTTGTGACAGGCCAGACAGTCAGCCGAGTCCTCGAACGCGATGACCTGCGTGCCGTAGTTGTCGGTCTCGTAGCCAGCCGATGCCGTCACCAGCGGGTGGGTCTCACCAGCATGCGTGGCCGAGTTGTTGCCCTCGTGGCAACGAGTGCACATCGCATTGACGACCTCGACCTGCGTGGCGCCGGCGTCCTGCACGTAGAACGCAACGGCTGCGTTCGCATTTGCCGCGTGCGGCATCGCGTTGTGGCAGTCGATGCAGTCCAGACCCGTGGCGTTCTTAGCGAGGTCGAACGTGGAGTCTCCGACATCCGGAATGCTCGCCGCACCCATCTCGTGCATGCCCATCGCGAACTTACCAGCAGGGGTCTCGGCGGACGTCATACCCGACTGGTAGACCGCGTAGGTCGTGCCGTACACGTGGCACCACTCACACAGGTCCTGCGCGATCGAGCCAGCATCCAGGGTGATCTGCTGGCCAGCGTAGACGCTGCCTGCCGCTGCTCCGCGAGATGCCGCAGAGTTGTACAAGTGATCACCAGTGGCGCCGTGCACTGCGTGGCAAGAACGGCAGTTTCCAGACGTTGCGTCATAGCCGTGGTGCAGAGCGTATGCCGATGAAGCACCAGCCACCACCAGGACAACCGCGAGTGAGAGCACGATCAACATTCTCTTCATTCGCTACACCTCCCTTCCTCGTCTCCGTGCGACATAGGCCTATGCCTACGCCGCTCCTACAAGCAACGTTGCTCATGCGAGGATAGTTAACTAACCTGAGCAAAGCAATACTTTTCTTAGTGATGCATCATTATGGTTAAGTCTGCTTCATGTTATGAAGACCCGATCAGGGCTGCGGTGTCACGCGGAAGCACACGATGCGGTCGTGGAACATGTCGGCCACCACGAAGAGTCCACCACCGATGCTATCGATGGTCCTTGGCAGATACAGGCTGTCATCGGTGTTGCCCTGGCCGGACAAGGGCTGTGACGCGTACTGGCCGGTCGCAGCGTCGATGACATTGATCTGGCTGTTGAGCGCATCGAGGAAGTACAGATTGCCGTCCTCGGCCAGGGCGACGCCGGACGGACCGCCAAGCTCACGGTTCTGCGCCTCAGCCTCGACCGCAGCGGCCTGACCGACCTGCCATAGCGGATCGAAATCCGGCGTGAGCGCGACCACCCGGTAGTTGTTGGTGTCAGCGATGAATACGTTCCCGTCACCGTCAACCGCCACGCCTCCGGGAACCGACAACTGATCGGCTGCGCGCCCGAACGTTCCCCAGCGTGCCAGTTCATTGCCCTGGAGATCGGAGACGTACAGGGTGCCGTCGTCTGTCGTGTACAGGCGTTCGCCCGCGACGGTCACCCACATGGGCTTGTGCTCGAATGCCAGCGTGCGCAAGCGGTCACCGTCGTCATCGTAGACGGCCACCGCGTTGTTCTCGGGATCCGCGATGTAGATCGAGCCGTCGTCCGCCACATCGATCCCAACCGGATACGAGACGTCGTCGTCCTTTCCCTCGTTCAGTAGGAACACCCGTCCGTTCTCGCCGTTGATATCGAACACGGTCACCCGTCCGCGCACGGACTCAGTCACGTAGATCGAATCGATCCCGTCGTACGCCACGCCCATCGGCCGGCTGATCGTGCCGAACGAGCCACCAAACGTGCTCCAGACGTACTCGATGCCCGGCTGGTCGGAGAGTACCGGCTCGGTACCTGGCTCCTCCAGCATGCCGAACAGCACGTACAGCACAGCCGCGAACACAAGCAGGAGTAGTAGAAGAAGGGCCAGCAGCCATCGCCTTGCCCCCCTCTTGCGATCGGATTCGTTCACTCGTGCGTCAGTCATCACTGTTGCCCTTCAGTCGCGCCAGTGCTGCCATGATCTCGGGATCATCCTTGAGAAGAGCCCCTGCTCGTTGGTACGCCTGGAGCGCAGCATCCTGATCTCCCGTACCCTCGTACGCCTGGGCCAGCTGCACCAACGCGGCCCCGTTGCTGGGTACCAGTCGGACGTAGCGCTCGAGGTTCTCGATCGCCGGTTCATGATCCCTGAGCTCCAGGTGCAGCGCTCCTGCGGCCAAACGCGCTTCCGGTGTCTCAGTGATCTCAAGTGAGCGTGCGTAGGCTCCAAGCGCAGCGTCGACGTCACCTGTCGCGTACGCGATCTTCCCCTTGCCGTAGGCACTCAGCGCCAGCAAGTCCGCAGCGGGTGCGGGGTCGGATCGCTCGAGTGTCTCGAGCGCGTCGAGCGCTCGATCGTACGCCTTTGCGGAGTAATAGAGATCGGCCAGACCCAGGTACAAAGCAACGTTCTCTGGGTCTTCTTCGAGCGCTGCTTCCTGAGCCTGGATAGCCACGTCTGCAAGAGTGGTTGGTACGGACCTCATGTTGGCAAGCCTCACGGTGTACACCCCGGTGCCGATGATGGCAGCCAACAGAACCGTCGACAGCGCGACGAGCACGACCGTCCCCGTGGAGGTGCGTGCTCTGCGGGAGGGAGTCTCCATAGCCGGCTCACTGTGGACCACGTCCGGTCGCGACGAAGACAAAGAACCCTCGACGCTGGCCCCGGCACCAGTCTCATGCGCCTTCCTGAATCGACCCCATGACAGCTTAGTCAAGGATGAACCCCTCTCTGTGGTGTCGAGATCGGATTACGTTCGCCGTATCAGCCTCAGGCGATCCGTAGCTGACGGCATAGTCTATCCGCTTAATGCCACTTCAGCAATCTTCATTCCATGCCAGGATGAGGGATACAGGGGTGCCCCGCTGGTACCCAAGAGCACGGCGATGACCTCGCATCACACGATCTTGTGGAATCTGCCGGGAGGCAATGCGGCAGCTGCGCTATGGGCGCGCGGCCTTTCTCTTGGTCGACTCCACCAGGCCGCCGCCCTCGATGATGTCCTTGATGAACGGGGGGAACGGCTGAGCCATGAACGTCGCCCCTGTGGTCTCGTTGGTGATCACGCCAGCGTCAGCATCCACGGTCACGCGGTCTCCGTCGCTGATGCCGTCGACCGCATCGGCGGCCTCCATGATCGGGAGACCTGTGTTGATCGCATTGCGATAGAAGATCCGCGCGAAGCTCTTGGCGATCACCACGGACACGCCCGCGGCCTTGATGGCGATGGGGGCGTGCTCGCGGCTCGACCCGCAGCCGAAGTTCTCGTCAGCGACCAGGATGTCGCCAGACTCGACTTTCTTCACGAATCCCGGATCGAGGTCCTCCATGCAGTGCAGCGCAAGTTCATCCGGGTCGCTCGTGTTGAGATAGCGAGCCGGGATGATGACGTCGGTGTCGATGTCGCGACCGTACACGTGAGCGGTACCGGAGAACTGCATGGGATCGCCTCCCTGGGAGCGGACAGCGCAGAGCTGGATTCTACCATTTGCGGGAGGAGGCGCGGCGAGCGCGGGGCTCCGCCTACTGGTTGAAGTCGTGACAGAGGTCGCAGATGGGGCCCTCGTGCTGATCGTGACACGTGTTGCACGCAGAGTCCTTCGCGTAGCGCTTGTGCGACTCCCTGAAGTTCGGTTCGTGCCCGTTCCACGGCGCGTGGCACTTCCCGCAGTCACCCTGTGTGTGGCACTGCTCGAAGCACAGCTCCTTGAGGTGGAAGCCCGAGTAGCGCGGGTGCGTACGCAGGAACTCCTCCGGGTGCGGCATCCGGATGCCGTGGCACGCGTCACACGACTCCATCGAGTGACACCCCTCGCAGTCGGTGCGCGTGATCGTGGCGGTGCCGTAGATGCGCTCTCCCGCGAGCCCCGACGCCGCGGCGGTGTCCTTCGCGTGGCAGGTGTCGCACTCGGCGCTCGCGTTCTCGGCATCATGACACGCAAGACACACGGACATCCCCACTGGCATGGCCATGTCAGCGTGCTCCTCCGAGCGGTGACAGTCAGCACACGCGTATCCCGCCTCGAGCGGCTCCGCGTGCGACATCATCACACCCGTCTCCTCGTTCCGGGTCACGGTCTCCTCTATATCCCGATGACAGGAATGACATCTGTCCGAGGGTACGCGGTTGTCGTAGGCCGAGGAGCCGATGCCGTAGTGGGCCGCGATGTCGCTCGCACGTCGCACGGTGTTCGACACAAGCGCGGCGGTGTCCTCGTGGCAGCTGACGCACGCGGTTGCGGCATGTGTGGCCCCCTCGGCATCTGAGCGGGCATCAGAATGGCATGCGAGGCAGTATGTGCTCTGCGCCGTACCGATGTACCCGGCGCCAAAGGCGGCAACGAGCGCGATGGCGATCGCCCAGGAACCCCCGGGGCCCCGGAGATCCATACGACGCCTCCGGGGAGTCGCATCCGCTTCATGCACGTCCTCTATTGCGGCAGAGTGATCGTCCGCCGTCATGTCATCCTCGACCGGCATGCCAGGAGTGGCAGCCCCTGCTACCCGCCGGTGTCGGCGACGCCCGCCGGGCAGTATCACGATGATGGCGAGCAACACGACGATCAACACCACGATCACCACGGCCGCCATCAGGAACACCGCGGCCGTGAGATTGCTGGTGGGATCGGCGATCACGTCCAGTGCTGCCGACACCAGGGCGGCGACCCGCGTCTCCATCAGTCACCCGCCTTCGGCGGCTTGACCGCGTTGCCGGGATGGATATGCCGCTCGTGGCAGGCCATGCATTCCTGCGTATCGTGACAGCGCACGCATGCGGGGTCATCAAGACGGGACGTGGTCGAGGAGTGTGACTTCAGGAACCCCTCGGCGTGAGGCATCTCGATGCCGTGACATGGCGTGCAGAGCGTGTCCGTATCATGGCATGATCGGCAGACCGTCAGGTCCTTCTTGGCCTCGTCTCCATGGGACTGCCCGAAGCCGATGGGGTGTGGCAGCGCCGTTCCGTGGCAGCGCACGCAGTAGTCGGCAGGGTGGCACACGCCACACGATGTGAGACTGCCGAGGCCATGAGTCTGCGCCCATTGCGTACCGTGCGTTACCTGCCACGGACCCCGCTCCAGACGCTCCCGCTGCGTGTGTTCCGAATGGCATGCGTCGCATTCGAGTGTTGCGCCTTCACGCTGATGACACTCCGTGCAGGACTCCATGGTATACGCGCGTCGAACACGCACCGCGCCCCCGTGGGGTACACCGCCATGGCAGTCTGCGCAGGCCACGGTGCGTGCGCAGGTCTGGTGCAGCACACGGATGCCGTTGCGGTCGACCGCGTCGTCGAGGCCATCCGCATGACACGACGCGCACCCATCGTCGGAGACGCCGCGCGAGGGGCCCGAGACGTCGTCAGAACCGATCACCGCGCGCGGGATCATCCCGAAGAGCACGCGTCCGGCCATGTCACCACGATCGGCCAGTGACGGCGCATGACACGAGACACACCCGGCGCCATCATGCGCACTCACGGCAAGCGCCTCAGCGTACGGGCTCATAGCATGACAAGCGCCGCAGAACGTGGGAGAACCAGCAGCCGACGCCGCGACGAAGAGCGCACCGACGAGCAGGAGGATGACTCCGACGGAAACGAGCGTCTGTGTACGCGGCGTGCGCAGGTTCTTCCTCCCCCGATGGAACGTAGCCGCGCGTGCGGTCATGCGGCTCAGTGACGCAGCATAGCATGAGGTGTTGAGGCGGGTCAGCGAGGATCCGCGGACGCAAACAGGCCCCGGAGCAACCTCCGGGGCCTGTCCAGAAACGCATATGCGCAGGGTGACTCGACTCCTAGAAGCCGAACTGCACACCCGTGACCGCGCTACCCCTGTGGCACTTGAGGCAGACACCGTCCTGCGTGGGCGAAGCGGCAGCGGTCGCCGCGGCACCCGCGTACTCAGCGGACTTCATGAACGTCGCGCCGCTGGTCAGGTGCGGGAAGTTGTCCGCGACCGTGTCAGCACCCGAGTCATGGCAGCTGGTGCAGTATGCGGACGAGGCCCAGGCGACCTGGATACCCGTAGCAGTCGCACCGTTAGCCGGGTCGTAGGACGCGAAGTCGCTCGTCATGATGTGCGAATTGTACGGCCCGTCAACACCGGAGGTGCCATCGACGTTGCCGTCCGCATCCGAGTCGGCATAGGTACCCGTATAGTACGGGTGGCATCCCGTGCAGAAGGCGCTGAGCGCACCCGCGCGGTCCGTGCCCGAGGACGTGACATCCCAGTTAGCGGGCAGCGACTCAATCTGGTACATGCCCGACGGAACCGTCGGGTCCTTCAGGATCTTGGCTGACAGATCCGGCTGATTCACGGTGCCAGCACCGTGAACGGCGTGGCATGCGGTGCACTTGTTGCTGTGGTTGAACACCGTATCCGTGGCGAAGGTATCCGGATCGTTGTTGTACACGTGCACCGTGGAGACGCCCGTCGTGGAAACGTGGCAGTAGTTGCACGCGTTGGCGACGGTATCGCCGAGCAGGACCTGGCCGGTCGGCGACGCCTTGTGCACCGCGTGGCAGACCAGGCACTTCTGGGTGTTGTACGCATAGCCCTTGTGCGGCGTGGCTGGGCTGTTGTTCGGCGCCGCTGCACTCCAGGCGATCGTACCAGACGCGGTGTCGGCCATCGCGCTCGCGGAGAACGCGAACACCAGGACCATCGCAGTGATGAGAACAAAGAGTGTCTTCTTCACGGAATTCCCCCTCATAGAAGCATCAATAAAGTTCGGCATATACAGAATCACCCCCCGTCTTGCCTATGCTCAAGATCAGCCGGTCATCGCCGGCGGTCTTCCCCACTGAGCGCATGCGCACGGTGCCCCTCCCGAGCGTGGCGCGAGCCCAATCTACCACGAGGTATCGACAGATTCAACGAGCAAAACAAGGGCGAGACGCCAGCTCAGACCTCGCTCGCATCCTGCATCCCATAACCGCGCTGGCGCCGGCGCCGCGCCGTGGCCACGAAGGCGGCGACCAGCACCAACAGCAGTGGAGCCGCGCATGCGACCCAGGGCACACTGACCCTCCGGATAGCGGCCAGTGGTGAACCGCCGGAGCCAGGCAGACGCACGATCTGTACCCGGGCATTGGCCGTATCGGCGACCGCGAACCAATCACGGTCGGCGTCGTACGCGATGCCCGTCGGGTAGTTGAAGAGTCCGTCGGCAGACCCCTGGTCTCCGTACTTCGCGACGATCGCCTGCTCCTCGGGATCCACGACATACAACCCGAATGAGAACGCGTCAGCGAAGACCAGTCGTCCGGCACCGTCCATCGTCATTCCCGTAGGAAGCTGGAGCGTTGAGGCGAGGTCGGTGCCGCCGTCGGCAGTCTCCGTCTCGGGATGCGACAGCTGCGCCTCGGTCATCGCCTCGGGCGCGCCGGTGGACTCGAGCGTCCCGGCGCGTGCGGACGCCGGGGGGACGGCCCACTCGACGGCTGCCCCATCAGACGAGAACGCCTTGATCTGCACGTTGTGGGTGTCGGCGATGTACAACGTGCCGTCCTCGCCGATGGCGGCCCCGTTCGGCATGTCGACCTGCTCGCTCGCCGGACCGCGAGACGACCAACGGGCGATCTCCTCGCCGTCGGGGGTGAACAGGAACAGCCCTTCGGCCGATGTCACGAAGACGCGGTCGTCGCGCAGTGCGATCTGGATCGGCGACGGCACCTCGAATACCCGGGCGACCTCTCCATCACGACCCCAGACGATGATCACACCGGTCTGCACGTCGGCCACATAGACCTCTCCGTCATCGCTCACCGCGATGCCCGCAGGGCCCTGCAGCATGGACATGCCGCCCTCTTCGGCGCTTCCCGCAACGAGTTCGTCCTTGAACGACCCGTCGGGGTTGAACCCGAGCACGCGACGCATCACCGGATCGGTCACCCAGATCGTGCCGTCGGGCCCGATGGCGACGTGCCCGGGGCTGCGCAACTGGTCTTCGGCCGCGGCGCTGATGCCGTAGATCGAGCGGACCCATGTGAGTCCGCCCGCGCGCTCGGTGACCTCTTCGGCGGGGCCATCAGGTGCGACCAGCCGGCCCACGAACACAAGGATGGCCGCGAGCAACGCCACCAGGATCACGAGGAGAGCAATGAGCGCCACGCGCATACGCGAGTAGCGGGCGTCGCCCGGGTCACGCGGTGTGATGACGGTTGAAGAGAGCGACGATCGCGTCTTTGCGTGTCTCGCCATCGGCCGACTAGCCTCCGATCCGGTCCAGCGCCTCGAGCGCCGGTGCGTAGTCAGGGACATACGTGAGTGCGGCCTCGAAATCGGCCCGCGCCTCGCTGGACTTGCCGAGCTCCTCGTACAGGAGCCCTCTGGCGAGCAGCACATCCGCCATGCGCCCGCTGAACTCGAGCGCCTCGGTGTACGCGTCGATCGCGCCCTGCGCGTCATCCATCTCGGTGAGGATCTCCGCCTTGAGGACGCGTGCGTCGATCTCGGCTCCATAGTCGGGATCCATGGTGATATTCCGCTCGGCAAGGCTCTTGCGTTCCGCCTCGGTCTCCTCGGCGACGATGGCGAGCGCTGCCTCGATCTCCTCAAGGGCAGTGGCGTAGTCCTCATCAAGGAAGGAGATGCGGGCGACCTCGATGCCCACAGGGCCCCTGCGTGTGCCGAGTGCGGTGTCGGCGCGCTCCACCGAGCGAGAGGCCGCCCGGGTGTCACCCGACAGTGACTGCGCGCGGATCAGCGTTGCCCAGGACGACGCGTCTTCGGGCTGCTCGAGCACAGCTGCCTCAAGCGCCCGGATGTTGCGCTCGGTGGCGGTGCGTGGCGCCGCGGTGTCAAGCGATGAGACCGTCACCAGCGCCCACAGGATGGCCGCCAGGATCAGGATGACGACAGCCAGAACGCCGAACTGCAGCCAGAAGAGCGACTCGCGCTCGCGGTCCCCGGTACGCGTGCGTGCCACATGCACTCCTTTGTGTGGAATTCCCCCGCCCACGAGGGGCCTGTCGCAGTATGCCGCAACCGGCCGCCCCGTTCAATGCGAACAGGGGCTCCGACGCCAACCGTTACCCTAGGTCCTCCGGCAGGCCGATATGGCCGAGCACCGCGCTTGCGGCCGCCACGGCCGGACCGGTCAGGTACACCTCGCTCGTGGGGTCGCCCATCCTGCCGACGAAGTTGCGGTTGGTGGTGGCCACCGCCCGCTCACCCGCGGCCAGGATGCCCATGTGCCCACCGAGGCACGGCCCGCACGTCGGCGTGCTCACGGCCGCTCCGGCATCCAGGAAGATGTCGGTGAGTCCCGTGTGCATCATGTCGCGGTACACCTGCTGTGTGGCCGGGATGACGATCATACGCACGTTCGGGTGCACCGTGTGGCCCTTGATCACCGCGGCCGCCTCGGCCATGTCCTCGTACCTGCCGTTCGTGCACGAACCAACCACGACCTGGTCGATCGTGATGTCGCGCGCCTCGGACGCCGGCCGCGTGTTGCTCGGCAGATGCGGGAACGCGACCGTGGGGACGATGTCCGCGGCGTCGATCTCGTACACGCGCGCGTACACGGCATCAGGGTCCGAGTGGTACTCGGTCCACGGACGCTCGGTACGGCCGGTCATGTACTCGCGGGTCACGTCGTCCACGGCGATGATGCCGCTCTTGCCGCCGGCCTCGATCGCCATGTTGCAGATGGTCATACGTCCTGCCATGCCAAGCGCGGCGATAGTGGATCCGGTGAACTCCATCGCCTGGTAGAGGGCCCCGTCAACGCTGATCATGCCGATGATGTGGAGGATGAGATCCTTGGCGCCCACGCCGGGCCGGAGCTCGCCGTCGATCACGAACTTGAGGCTCTCGGGCACCTTGAACCATGCGCGCCCGGTGGCCATGCCCACGGCGGCGTCGGTGGAGCCCACGCCGGTCGCGAACGCGCCGAGTGCGCCGTAGGTGCACGTGTGGCTGTCGGCGCCGATGATCACGTCGCCAGCGCCCACGACGCCCTGCTCCGGCAGCAGGGCGTGCTCAACGCCCATGCAGCCGATCTCGTAGTAGTGCGTGATGCCCTGCGCGCGTGCGAACTCGCGCACGATCTTGGCCTGCTCGGCGGACTTGATGTCCTTGTTGGGCGTGTAGTGGTCGGGCACAAGCGCGATCTTCGTGGGATCCCACACGCGTTCGGTGCCGATGCGCCCGAACTCACGGATGGCGATCGGCGCGGTCACGTCGTTGGCGAGCACGAGGTCGAGATTGCACTCGATGAGCTGGCCAGGCACGACCTCCTCCAGCCCTGCATGTGCGGCGAAGATCTTCTCGGTGATGGTCATCGGTCGAGCCATGAGGCGCTCCTTCTGAGATGCGTCCGGTTCGTGCATTCTACGCGATGGGGATGTGATGCGGCCACATGTGGAGCGCCGTGGCCGGCACGCACTGTGTCCCACCCCGCATTCGCGGGTCGCCGCACATTGCCGTTCTTCCCTTTTTCCTTCATACTGTACACATGGCAAAGACCAAGACCACCGTCTACATCGATGAAGACGTCCTTCGCGGCGCCAAGGTGATGGCCGCCCGCACCGGCAAGAAGGACTACGAGGTCGTGGAGGAGGCGCTTCGGGCCTACCTCGGCATGAATGTCCTCGATCGCGCCTGGGGCGCCACCGATATGCCCGAAGACGAGGCCCTGCGTCTTGCCGTTGAAGAGGTGCATCGTTTCCGCTCCGGCTCCTCGTGATCCGCGCCGTCCTCGACACGAACGTGTACGTTGCGGCGCTTCTGTCGCGCGATGGCTCCCCTGCCCGGATCATCCGCGCGCTTGGCGACGGGCTGCTCGACGCCGTTGTATGCCCCAGGCTGCTCGCCGAGTTGCGCGGGGTGCTCGCCCGTCCCAAGATCGCCGAGCGTGTAGATGCCGCGCGGGCCGAGGACTTCATGCAGTGGCTCGGCCGCGTTGCCACCACCGTGCCCGACCCCGGAGTCATCGCACAGGTCTCACCCGACCCCGATGACGACTACCTCATCGCGCTTGCCCTGATCGGCCGCGCCGAAGTGATCGTCTCCGGTGACGCACACCTGCTCGGCCTCACGGACACCTCACCGCGCACGCTCTCACCGGCTACCTTCGCCGACCTCGTCGACGGGCTTCGATAAGCGCTTCCGGCGGACCCTACACCTCGGCCGGAAGCGCCGGTCGCTCCACCGCCAGAAGAAGACGGTTGAGGGCGTTCACGTACGCCTTGGCGCTCGAGACGATGATGTCAGGGTGCGCGCCGCGGCCGGTGAAGGTGCGCCCGTCCTCGCTCTTGATCCGGATGGTGACCTCGCCCACAGCATCGATGCCGCGGGTGATCGACTGCACGCTGAACTCGGTGAGGTCGTTGGGCTCGCCGACGATCCGGTTGATCGCGTTGTACACAGCGTCCACCGGTCCGTTTCCGTGGCTCGAGTCGATGAAGCTTGCGCCCTCGCGGTCGACGAGCTCCACGGTGGCCGTGGGGATCCCCGGGTCACCGCAGCTCACATGCACCTGCTCCAGGTGGTACACCTCGCCCACCATGCGCTCTGCCTCGCCCACCAACGCCTCGAGGTCCTCGTCGTAGACTTCCTTCTTCTTGTCCGCGAGCTCGAGGAACGCCTGGTGGATGGCCTCGAACTCGTCGTCTTCCATCGCATAGCCGAGCTCGGCCAGACGGTGGCGCAGCGCGGCACGACCGCTGCGCGCCGTAAGCACGATGCTTGAGCCGCCCGCTCCTACGTCGGCAGGATCGATGATCTCGTAGGTGGAGCGCTCCTTGAGCACGCCGTCCTGGTGGATGCCGCTCGAATGCGCGAAGGCGTTGGCACCTACGATCGCTTTGTTCGGCTGCACGAGGATGCCGGTGATGCTTGAGACGAGGCGCGAGGCGCGTACGAACTCGCGGGTATTGATGCCGGTGGTCGCGCCGAAGACATCGGGGCGCATCTTGAGCCCCATCACGACCTCTTCCATCGCCGTGTTGCCGGCGCGCTCGCCCAGGCCGTTGATGGTGCACTCCACCTGCCGTGCGCCCGCCTTCACACCCGCGAGCGCATTGGCGGTGGCCATGCCGAGGTCGTTGTGACAGTGCACCGAGACCGTGACGTCCTCGATACCCCGGACGTTCTCCATGAGGCCACCGATGAGCGCTCCGAACACCTCGGGATACGCATAGCCGGTGGTGTCAGGGATGTTGACCACAGTGGCACCTGCGGCGATCGCCGCCTCGACCATGCGGTACAGGAAGGCCGGCTCAGCGCGCCCTGCGTCCTCCGCGTAGAACTCGACGTCGTCGACGAAGGAGCGCGCCAGCCTGACGGCGGCCACGCCTCGCGCAATCGCCTCATCGCCCGAGATCCTGAGCTTGTCGCGCAGGTGGCTCTCGGACACGCCGATGCCTGTATGGATGCGGGGTCGTGCCGCGCCCGCGAGCGCCTCGGCGGCACACTCGATATCGGCGGGGATGGCGCGCGAGAGAGCGCACACGGTTGCGGCGTCACCCACCTCGGCGGCGATGCGGCGCACGCTCTCGAAGTCACCGGGGCTGGAGATGGGGAATCCGGCCTCGATCACGTCCACGCCCAGACGCACCAACTGACGGGCGATCTCGAGCTTCTCGGCGGTGTTCATGCTCGCGCCCGGCGACTGCTCGCCGTCACGGAGCGTGGTGTCGAAGATGAAGACGCGGTCGGAGGTGACAGGCGTGCCGGCCGAGGCGCCGACAGCGGTACGGCCGATCTCCGGGGTGTGGCCGGAAGAAGCGCTGGGTGTGCTCATGGGGTGCTCCTAGGGAAGTCTGAACGCGGGTACGGGCGGGTACGCCGGCACACGCCGTCTGCTAGACGGCGGCCGGCTGGATAAGTCGCCCGGTAAGGCCCAGAAGCATGTGAGCTGTCGCGTTCATGTGCGGCAGTATAGCGCATGCGTGGAGTGACCGCAGCCCGGAATCGTTCGCCCGGCGGTCGACTCAGTGCGAGCTACCGGCGGTCGGCTAAGCGCAGGCTAGCGGCGGTCCAGCTCATCCCAGTCGATGAGGTCCAGGATGTCCACCTCCGGGGGTGGTGGCGGCTCAACATACGGGACAAGACGGACCTCGATGCTGCAGCCCACCGCTCGGGCGTAGCGGAGCAGCGTAGCGGTGGATGGCATGTGCGCTGAATGGCTCTCGAGACGGCACACGACGCTCCTGGTGGTGCCCATGTAGGCCGCAACCTGCGCTTGGCTCAACCTGGCCCTGACTCGCGCGCGATAGAGCTGACTCGCTATCTCCCGCTGAAGACTCGTAAGCGCCGCAGCGTCGAGCTCACCGCGTGGAGATGCGGGGAACTGGCGCTCGCGGGCGCGGTCCAGCATCTCCTGCATCTCATCGGCCCATGAACGAGGCAGGTCCACCTGCGGCCTCCATCCAGACTTCATCTTCGGCTGTGTCGCACGAATGCGAACACCGCCCCGGACAACCTGTGTTCGCCGGGCCGCGCCGAATACCATGCTTGCACGCGGGGCTGAACCATAACCGTCCGGAACCCTAACCGAGAGTGACCTTAGACACTCCACAAGTTCGCAAACGTGCGAATCGCTCAAGAGAGACACCTCGCGGCCGAGGAGGCGTCACGCAGAAGGGGCCCCGCAGGGCCCCTTCGAGTCAACGCGCACGTCCACACCCTACAGCTCGACGCTCCATGCCTCGGACACCTCGGCCTTGGCGTTGATCCGCTCCATGAGCGCATCGGGAATCGCCGAGTCCACATTGATGCCCATGAGCGCTGTGCCGCCCTCACCGGTGCGACCCACCTGCATCGACGCGATGTTGATGCCGTTCTCGCCGAGTGCGGTACCCACCTTGCCCACGACACCGGGGACGTCGCTGTACTCGAGGAACAGCATGTGGTGCGACGGCGCCATGTCGATACCGAACTCATTGAACACCACGAGACGCGGCTCGTTCTTCTTGCCCATCAGCGTGGCGCCGAGCTTGAACTCGCGGTCGCCGCTCCTGGCCACCACGACCATCAGGCTCACGTAATCCATGCTCTCGACGCGCTTGTTCTCCGTCACGGAGATGCCGCGCTGCTCGGCGTAGTGGTTCGCGTTCACGAAGTTCACCGCGTCCTGACCCACCACGGTGAGCAGACCCTTGAGCATCGCGGTCTTGAGGATGCGTGTGTCCTGCTCGGCGAGGTGTCCGATGAAGTGCACCTCGATCTCACTCACCGGCCCCCGCGCGATCTGGCCGATACCGGTGCCAAGCGCCTCAGCGACCGGCAGATACGGCCCCACGGCCTCCATGACCTCGGGAGCCACGGGAGCGATGTTCACTGCGGTGTCCACCATCTCACCGCACAGTCCCGCGGCCACGAGTTCGGCGATCTGATCGCCGGCGCGGTCCTGTGCCTCCTCGGTCGAGGCGCCGAGATGCGGTGTGAGCACGACGTTCTCGAGCTCGTGCAGCGGCGATTCCGTACACGGCTCGGTCTCGAACACGTCGATGCCTGCCGAGGCGACCTTGCCGCTCTTGAGCGCGTCCACGAGCGCGTCCATCTGATAGATGCCGCCACGGGCGGTGTTCACGAGCCGCACGCCGTTCTTCATCTTCGCGAACTGATCGGCGCCGAACATGCCGATCGTCTCCTTCGTCTTGGGCAGGTGCACCGTGATGAAGTCAGCCAGCGGCAGCAGCTCGTCGATCGTAGGATAGAGCGTCACACCAAGGGCGGCAGCGCGCTCCTCGCTCGTGTAGGGATCGTAGCCGATGAGCTTCATGCCCAGCCCGCGGGCTCGCTCGGCTACGAGCGTGCCGATGCGGCCGAGCCCGATGATCGCGAGCGTCTTCTCATATACCTCGGTTCCGGTGAACTTCGAGCGCTCCCACTTGCCCTGCTTCATCGACGCGTTGGCCTGCGCTGTGTTGCGTGCGGTCGCGAGCATGAGCGTGATGGTCTGCTCGGCGGCGGACACCACGTTCGAGGTCGGGGCGTTGCACACGATCACACCGCGCTCGGTGGCCGCGGCCACATCCACGTTGTCGATGCCCACGCCGGCGCGGCCGATGATCTTAAGGTTCACGCCCGCCTCGATGATCGGTCGCGTGGCCTTGGTGGCCGAGCGCACGATCATGGCGTCGTACCCGGGGATGATCGCCACGAGCTCGTCCTCGGCAAGGCCCGTCTTCACGTCGACCTCGTACCCCCCGGCGCGCAGCTTCTCGATGCCGGTGTCGGAGATCTTGTCAGCTACAAGTACCTTCATGTCTGTCTCTACTCCCCTTTCGCGGCCGATTGGCCGCGGTTCCCTGTTCAGTGGCGCAGCCGGTCTCCGGCGCGCCTACTCCCCCAGGAAGACGGCCTCAGCGGCCTTGCTGCCCGCCCCGCGCTCGAACTCGTACCCGAGCTCGGCGAGCGTCATCTCGAGACCCGCGAGCGTGGTGATGATGTCGAACTCGCCGAAGTAGCCGAGGTGACCCACACGGAAGATCCGGCCGGCGTAATCGTCCTGGCCGCCCGCGATGGTGATGCCGTACTTGTTCTTGAGGATGCTCACGATCTTCTTGCCGTCCACGCCCTCGGGGACCCACACGGGTGTCACGGCGGAGCCACGGCCCTCGGCCGGGGCGAACAGCTTGAGACCGAGCGCCTCGCATCCCAGACGCGTCGCCTCGGCGAGCCTGCTATGGCGGGCGATGGTGTTCTCGATGCCCTCCTCGCGGATCATGTTGAGCGCCACGTTCAGACCGAGAACGAGCGACACGGCCGGGGTGAATGGCGTGGTGTCCTTGGCGATGTTGCTCTGGTACTTCTTGAAGTCGAAGTAGAACTTGGGCAGCGTGGAGCGCTCGTAGGCCTTCCACGCCTTGGCGCTCACCGTGCAGGCAGCCAGGCCCGGCGGCAGCATGAGGCCCTTCTGCGAGCCGGTCATGACGATGTCGAGGCCCCACTCATCGGTCTTGCAGTCCACCGCGCCGATGCCGGTGATACTGTCCACGATGAGGATCGTGTCGGGGTACTCCTTCACTATGGCGCCGATCGCCTTCACGTCGTTCAGCACGCCCGAGGAGGTCTCGCTCTGCGTGACGATGACGCCGCGCACGCCAGGGTTCTCCTTGAGTGCGGTGGCCACGTCAGCCGGGTCGACCACGCTCGTCCACTCGTACTGCAGGTCGATGACGTTCAGGCCGTAGACCTCGGCGATGCTCTTCTGGCGGTCACCGAACTTGCCGTTGCGGCACACGATGACGCTATCGCCCGCGCAGAAGCTGTTCGCGATCGCAGCTTCCATCACACCGGTGCCCGAGCAGGCGAACAGCAGCACGTCGGCTTCGGTCTGGAAGACGTACTTCAGGCCCTCGATCGCCTGCTTGAAGGCTGCCGAGAAGTCGGGCGTGCGGTGGTGGATGATCGGCGCGGCCTGCGTGAGGAGCACCTCCGCGGGAACCGGCGTCGGGCCCGGGGTCATCAGGTACTTCTTCTGCATCGTTGCTCTCTTCCTCTCAGGGGTGTCGTCGTCGCCCCCCATGGACGACGCGGTGACGCTATCGCCGCCCCGGCAGGCGGCGCTTGGTACCTTGTCAGAGCCTCGGGCATGAGCAGCGGCTACGCCATCTGCTCCATGCCCGAGCGCCTGGGCCGCGCGAGTGGTCGCAGACTACTCGCGTCGGAGCCACGCGAACATCCCGCGCATCTCGCCACCAACGTCCTCGATGAAGTGGTCGGCGTGGATGCGGCGCATCGCCTTGAAGTGCGGCGACCCCGCGCGGTTCTCGAGGATCCAGTCGCGCGCGAACTTGCCGCTCTGGATGTCCCAGAGCACCTCGGCCATCGCGGCGCGGGTCTCGTCCGTGACGATCCGCGGACCCGTCACGTAGTCGCCGTACTCGGCGGTGTTCGAGATCGAGTCGCGCATCTTGGCCATGCCGCCCTCGTACATGAGGTCCACGATCAGCTTCACCTCGTGCATGCACTCGAAGTAGGCGATCTCCGGCTGGTAGCCGGCCTCCACGAGCGTCTCGAAGCCCGCCTGCACCAGATGCGTGAGGCCGCCACACAGCACGGCCTGCTCGCCGAAGAGGTCGGTCTCGGTCTCCTCGGCAAAGGTGGTCTCGATCACCGCTGCGCGCGCCCCACCGATGCCCGCCGCCCATGCGAGCGCGATGTCCTTGGCCTTGCCGCTCGCATCCTGCGCGACCGCGATGAGACACGGCACGCCTGAGCCCTCGGTGAACGTTCGGCGCACCATGTGGCCCGGGCCCTTCGGGGCGATCATGATGACGTCGACGCCCGCCGGCGGCTCGATCTGCTGGAAGTGGACGTTGAAGCCGTGGGCGAAGGCGAGCACCTTGCCCTCTGTCATCGACTCGTGGATCTCGGCGTAGTAGATGTGCGCGGTGGTCTCGTCCGGAGTCAGCATCATCACGATGTCCGCCTCGGCCGCCGCATCGCGCGGAGTGGCCACCTTGAGCCCGGCCTCCTTGGCCTTCTCCCAGTTCTTGGAGCCCGCGCGCAGGCCCACGCGGACGTCGCAGCCGCTGTCATGCAGATTGAGAGCGTGAGCGTGCCCCTGCGAGCCGTAGCCGATGACCGCGATCTTGCGATCGCGCACTAGTGAGATGTCGCAGTCGTTCTCGTAATAGACGGTCGCCATGATGTCTCCTCCTATGCGTCCCGGGAACCGCGCGCCAGCGCGATCTTCCCCGTGCGGGCCAGTTCCTTTATGCCGTACGCCCGCAGCAGGTCTTCCATCGCCGCAAGCTTGTCGCCGGTACCTGTCGCTTCGATCGTGAGACTCGCCCGTCCGACATCGACGATCTTGGCGCGGAACACGTTGGCGATCTCGATGATCTCGTGGCGCCGCTCGGGAAGCGCGCTCACCTTGTAGAGCACCAATTCTCGATCGATCATGTCGTGCGGGTCGAGGTCCTGGACCTTGAGCACGTTGATCAGCTTGTAGAGCTGCTTCGTGATCTGCTCGAGCGCGGTCTCGTCCGCCGAGACCACGATCGTCATGCGAGAGATCGTCGGGTCCTCGGTGGGTCCAACCGCAAGCGAGTCGATGTTGAAGCCGCGACGCGCGAACAGCGATGCCACGCGCGTGAGCACGCCCGGCTTGTTCTCCACGAGCACGGAAAGCGTGTGCTTCATCTACTCCCACACCTCCTCGAGAAGTTCCCCGTCAAGCATCTCTGACACCGGGCCCCCGGGGATCCCGCCGAGCATCTCGTCGATCGATCCGCCCGGCGCCACCATCGGGAACACGTTCTCCTCGCGCTCCACGCGCACGTCCACGACCGCCGGGCCATCGAACGCGAACGCCGCTGCGAGCGCGTCATCGAGCTCGGCGGGCGTGGTGGCCCGGACACCGAGCGCGCCGTAGGCCTCGGCAAGCTTCACGAAGTCGGGACAGTCCTGCGGCAACGTGGAGGACGAGTAGCGGTGCTCGTAGAAGAGCTCCTGCCACTGCCGCACCATGCCGAGGTAGCCGTTGTTGAGGATGATCACCTTCACCGGAAGCTTGTTGATGGCCGCCGTGGCAAGCTCCTGCGAGTTCATCTGGATCGAGCCGTCACCCGCGATATCGATGACCAGATGGTCTGGCCGTCCGAGCTGGGCGCCGATGGCCGCCGGCAGGCCGAAACCCATCGTGCCGAGGCCGCCGGAGGAGACCCACGTGCGCGGCTCGATGATGCGCAGATACTGGCACGCCCACATCTGGTTCTGCCCCACCTCGGTGGTGAACACCGTTGGCCTGCCCTTGGTGAGCTCGCGCACGCGCTCCACCACGTACTGCGGCATGATCGCCTGCTCGTTGGCGTGGTAGTGGAACGGATACCGCGCGCGCCAGTCATCGATCACGCGCATCCACGCATCGGTGCGCGGCTCGACGTTCATCTTGCGAAGCTCGGCTGTGATCGCCGCTATCACCGTTCTGGCATCGCCGACGATCGGCACGTCAACGGGGCGGTTCTTGCCGATCTCGGCCGGGTCCACGTCCACATGCACGACCTTCGCCTTGCTTGCGAAGGTCGCGAGCTTGCCGGTCACCCGGTCATCGAAGCGGACGCCGATGCCCAGGAGCAGGTCGGTCTCGGTGATCGCGTAGTTGGTGAACTTGCCGCCATGCATACCCGGCATGCCCACGAACAGATGATGGTCCTCGGGGAATGCGCCTTTGCCCATCAGCGTGGTCACCACCGGGAGCTGCATCAGCTCGGCAAGCTCCTTCAACTCCTTCGCGCCGTTGCTCGACAGCACGCCTCCGCCAACGTAGAGCAGCGGCTTGCGGGCCTTCGCGATGAGGGCGGCGGCCTGGTGGATCTGCTTGGCGTGTCCCTTCACGGTGGGCTTGTAGCCGGGCAGGTTCACGCGCTCGGGATACTCGAAATCGATCTCGCCCCGCGACACGTCGACCGGCAGATCGATGAGCACCGGTCCCGGACGACCCGTTGACGCGATGTGGAACGCCTCGGCCATGATCGAGGGGATATCGGCCGGGTCATCGGCAAGATAGTTGTGCTTGGTGATGGGGATGGTGATCCCGGTGATGTCGGTCTCCTGGAAGGCATCGGTGCCGAGCACGTGCGTGGCCACCTGCCCTGTGATCACCACGATCGGGACCGAGTCCATGTACGCGTTTGCGATGCCGGTGACGGTGTTCGCGGCCCCCGGTCCGCTGGTGACGATCACGACTCCCGGCTTGCCGGTGACCCGCGCGTATGCGTCGGCGGCATGTGTGGCGCCCTGCTCGTGACGCGTGAGGATGACGCGGATGCCCTCCGCCTCATAGAGCGCGTCGAACAGCGGAAGCACCACGCCGCCCGGGTAGCCGAATACGACCTCGACACCCTCCTCCTGCAACGATCTGACTATGGCCTGTGCGCCGGTCATCTTCATGCGTTCACCTCCCGATCGGTCCGTCGTGCTTGATCGACGTGCTGGCACAGTCGCCAGGCGCCGCGTGTGTACATCCTCAGCATTCGAGCACCGCCCCCCGCTCGGCCCCGGTCACGAACCGGGCATAACGGGCCAGGTAGCCCCGCTTCGCCTTAGGCTCGGGTGCGACCCACGCCGCACGGCGGGCCTCGAGTTCGGCCTCATCGACCTCCAGCGTGAGTGACCCGGCATCGATGTCGATGGAGATGGTGTCGCCTTCACGCACGAGCGCGATCGGTCCGCCCGCGGCGGCCTCCGGGCTCACATGGCCGATCGACGCGCCTGAGGTGGCGCCGCTGAAGCGACCGTCCGTGATGAGCGCAACGCTCGTGGCCAGCCCCCTGCCCTTGACCGACGCGGTGGGCGAGAGCATCTCGCGCATGCCCGGCCCACCCTTCGGGCCCTCGTACCGGATCACGATCACGTCGCCTTCGCGGATGGCGCCGCCGAGGATGGCCGCACTCGCCGCCTCCTCGGACTCGAAGACCCGCGCGGGGCCGCTGTGCTGCCGCATCTCCGGGGCCACGGCCGACTGCTTCACCACCGCACCCGACGGTGCGAGATTGCCCTTCATCACGCGCAGGCCGCCGAAGGGGGCGTACGGATCGTCGAGCGTACGGATCACGTGGCCGTCCGCGCCCGTGACCGCGGCCAGGTTCTCAGCCACGGTGCCACCGGTGACGGTGCGTGCGGCCGTGTCGATGTGCCCGGCCTTTGCGAGCTCCGCCATGATGGCCGGGATGCCACCGGCGAAGTAGAGGTCCTCGATGTGCATCTCGCCGGCCGGGGAGATACGCACAAGGTTAGGGGTGCGCTCGGAGACCGCCTGCCAATCGTCGAGCGTGATCGGCGCACCCGCCTCGGCCGCGATGGCGGTGAGGTGGAGCACGGTGTTCGAGGAGCCGCCGAAGGCCATATCCACGGTCATCGCGTTGGTGATGGCAGCCGGTGTCATGATCTGACGGGCAGTGATGCCCCGCTCGAGCATCCGCATGACCTGCATGCCGGCACGCTTGGCGAGGCGGATGCGCTCCGAGTACACGGCCGGGACGGTGCCGTTGCCCGGGAGCCCCATACCGATCGCCTCCGTGAGGCAGTTCATCGAGTTAGCGGTGAACATGCCGGCGCAGCTGCCACAGGTGGGGCAGGCGTTGTTCTCGAGCTCGAGCAGCGATGCATCGCTGACCTCGCCCGCGGCGTGCGCGCCGACGGCGGTGAACACCGTGTCCAGATCCACGTGTCGGTTCTCCCAGCGACCGGCCAGCATCGGACCCGCAGACACCACCACGGTCGGGAGGTCGAGACGGGCGGCAGCCATGAGCATCCCGGGGATGACCTTGTCGCAGTTGGGGATGAGGACGACGGCGTCGAACGCGTGTGCGGAGACCGCGATCTCCACCGAGTCGGCGATCACCTCGCGGCTGGCGAGCGAGTAGCGCATGCCGTCGTGTCCCATCGCGATGCCGTCGCAAACGCCGATCGTCGAGATCTCAAGCGGTGTGCCACCGGCGATGCGCACGCCGGTCTTCACCGCTTCGGCGATGCGGTCCATCCCCACGTGACCCGGGATGATCTCGTTCGCCGAGTTGATGACCGCCACGAGCGGTCGCGAGATCTCCTCGTCGATGAGGCCGTCGGCCTTCAGGAGGCTGCGATGAGGAGCCCTCGAGGGGCCCATCTTCATCCGATCGCTTCGATACTCCATGCTCCGGCCCTGCCTCTCTGGGCGGGGACCCGTTGTGCCGCATGGAGCGAGTGGACGGACAGCCAGGATGCACGGATGCGACGACACGGAGAAGCGACTCTATGCGCTCCCCGGGCTCCATTGCGGACTGTCCGAGAACGACACCCGGCCTATGCACGGGCGTCTACTCATGCGGCAGGTAACGGATGCCACCGACCCGTCTTACTGGGCTGGCCCCTGCGGAGGTCGTCCGCCTCGGGCGCCGCACCGTTCTTCCGGGTGGCTCTGGGGTGAGTTTCGAAGCGTCCCGCGCCGGGTTTCCACCGTCCCCGACTCTCTACAGCTGGGATTGACCTCTACTGTTCCCCGTCAACGCCGATCGTGCTCTGTGGTTGGTAAGGGTGCGAGTATATGCGGAAGCTCGGGTCGTCGCAACAGCGGCATCACGCGCCGCACTCACCGTGAGCGGAGATTCCGCTCAGGTTCGCCTGCCCTTCGCTGTGGCTGCGGCCACCGGCCTCCGCTAGCGACCGCCGACGAAGACACCCCCGTGCGGGTCGAAGACACCGCCATGGCAACTCAGGCACTCAGTGGCTTCTGCGGTCGTGGCTCCGATCGGCTGATAGCTCTCGGTGAAGAGCGTGTCGTAGTAGTGGCAGACACAGCCACCATGATCAGCCTTGAACTCGAAACCGAAGGCCGGCCTGATGGCCACCAGCTGCGGCCCGTGGCAGTTGACGCACTGCCCGCTCTGCGTGCCCCTCGCTGTCTGCTCCCATGCGGCGTGAGCATCCACGTGATACGGGTACTGAGCAAGGGGATCCATCGGATCGGTGTGACAACCCTCGCACGAGGTGCTGCCCGCGCCACGAGCAGCACCGTGGCAACTACACCCTGCGTGCCCCTCAGCGGTGACCGCGAAAAGGTCGGAGCCATGGCAGGAGACACAACCCTGGCTGCTGACGGCGATGCTGGACTCCAACGTACCGTGCCCGAGCCGCGAGTCGTGCCACGTGCCGAAGTTGGCGCTCGGGTGGCAGGCGCCCAGGCAGGTCGTCGACGGCGTGACACCCTCAGCGTGGCAGGCGGCGCAGCCCGGAGGCTCCTCGCCGGACAGGCGGAAGTCGGTGCCATGCATACGGGTGACGTCGGTGCCGTGGCACTCAGCGTCGAAGCAGCCGCCAGCGGTGCCGCCAACCATATGCGCCGGAATGCCCGCATGCTGCTCAGCGGCCGGTCCGTGACAGGTCTCACAGGTGGCGTCGGTGACGTCAGTGGTCGGGTTGTGGCAGATGGTGCAGTCGGCGTGGATCGCAACGACACCGGCAGCGTGGCAACCGGACTGCGTGCACCCCTGCTCCGACGGGACCACGGGATGGCTGCCTTCGTGGGCGGCGTTCTCACCCGAGTGACAACCCACGCAGTCACGTGACGGCTCTCCGGTCGCACCATGGCAGTAGTCACAACCGACCTGCCCATCGGCAAGATCCACGTGGAGCATCGCTATGTCCGGAGCCCACTGCGAGTCGTGGCAGCCTGCGCCCGTGCAGAACACGTCGGGCAGCGCGTGCGCGCCCACGGGCTCCGGTGCGGGGGTGAGGGCGGCCTGGACGTCAGCGCGGACAGCGGCGTTGATCACGCCGGTGCCGCCGAAGACGTAGTACGTGTCCACGTCACCGGCAAGCGCGAGCAGCTTGGCCTCGGTGGCGGGGGTGAGCGCGGCGGACTGGGTCATGAGAAGAACGGAGTTCTTCGAGCCCAGGAGCGGGCCTGCGGCAAGCGCGTCGGCGAAGCCTTCGCCGGTGGCGATGCCGAGATCGTTCCAGCTCATGCCGTAGTCATCGACGCCGAAGTTCGCGACGGCGATGGCGGTCTCGTAGCGGCTCGCGCCGGACAGACGACCGGCGTACTCA
>JAZIGI010000007.1:0-64002 GCA_036679125.1 Actinomycetota bacterium
GTGTCTCGACCGGCACCACGCCGAACGAGAACCAGGTGAATAGGACCGAGTACACGGTCAGGAGCGCCACGTCGACCCACCGGCTCCGCACACTGTCGACCAGGCGCTCGAGCCCGAACAACACCGTGTAGGCTCCCAGAAGCGCGAGGATGTTGCCGAGGCCGATCGTCACAAGGTTCGGCACCACGCCCCGCAGGGCGATCAGCAAGACGCCTCCGGACTGCAGTCCGAAGCCAGCGAAGATCAGGCTCAGGCCCATGAACCGCGTACGGTTCTGGTACCACAGAACCCCGGCGATCGTGACGCACGCACCGAACAGGCACACCATCGCCAGCAGTGCTGTCCTCATGTCGAGCTCTGCCACGCTACTCCCTGTCGCCGTGTGGACATGCCTGGAACCACGGTCCGCTATGCAAGCTCCAGGTCCAACCTGCGCTCACTGACACTGGCATCGAGCACCCGCACCGTGACCTGCTGACCAAGGCGGTATGTCTTGCCCGATGCCTCGCCGCGCAACAGGAACCGCTCCGCGTCGAGCCTGTAGTAGTCATCGGCCATTGTATCCACGTGCACAAGGCCCTCTGCCGTGTTCTCCATCTGCACGAACAACCCGAAGCCGATGACCCCGGTGATGATCCCCGGGAACGCCTCGCCCAGATGTCGTGCCATCAGCGCGACCAACTTCACTTTCTGGCTGTCATCCTCGGCCGCCTCCGCCTCGCGCTCCATCGTTGATGAGTGCTCGGCAAGCCATTCGAGCTCCGGAACCATCAGCGACGTGGGCGGCCGGTCCAACGCGCGCGATAGCTGCGCCTTGAGCAACCGATGCACGACCAGATCAGGATACCGGCGGATGGGGCTCGTGAAGTGCGTGTACGCCGCGCTTGCGAGGCCGAAGTGCGGGCCCAGGTAGTCGACGTAGCGTGCCCGCTCCAGTGCCCGCAGGACGAGCGAGTTGATCAGCCGCTCCTCGGGCCTGCCGTGCGCGAACGCCACGATCTTCTGGAACGTGGCGGGTGTCGCTCCGTGCAGCTCCTGTACCGGGTAGCCGAACTCCTTGAGGATCACCGACACCTGCGCAAGGGCGTCGGCATCGGGGTCCTCGTGGATGCGGTACATCATCGGCGCCTTCGCGGCGGTCATGTGGCGTGCGACGGCCTCGTTGGCGGCGATCATCGCCTCTTCGATCATGTTCGTCGCCTCTGTGCGCGACCGGAGCACCACATCGACCGGTTCCCCGCGATCATCGAGCGTCACCCTCGCTTCGACGGTATCGAAATCCAGGCCGCCTCGCGCGATCCGCCGCTCATGGATGCGTGCGGTGACCGCCCGGAACTCCAGCAGCGCACGCTCGCTTTCGGCATCAGGGAATCCGCCGTCGTCGAACCATCCCTGGACCTGGTCGTAGTCGAAGCGTCGATCGCTCCTGATGACCGAGGGATAGCACTCGTAGCGTTCGACGAGCCCGGTCTTGTCCAGCAGCATCTCCACTGTGAACGTGAGCCTATCCTCGTCGGGATTGAGAGAACAGATCACGTTCGAGAGATGCTCGGGGAGCATCGGGAGGACGCGGTCCACCAGATACACGCTGGTCGCCCGGTGCCGCGCCTCGACGTCTACCACCGAGTCCCATGGGACGTAGTGGCTCACGTCGGCGATGTGCACCCACAGGCGGTGTCCCTTGCCCTCACGCGCGATGGAGATTGCATCGTCGAAGTCGCGCGCGTCCGCCGGGTCGATCGTGAACGTGAACAGATCGCGCACATCGCGGCGCCCACGCGACAACTCCCCGTCGATATCCTGACGCAACGCCTCGGCGGCTTCGATCACCTCCACGGGGAACTCGGCCGCCAATCCATGCTCGCGGATGATGATCTCCACATCCACACCCGGAGCGCCCTCGGGACCAAGCACCTCCGTGAGCACGCCCTGCATCGCGTCGCGCTTGTCCGCGTACCGGGTGATGCGAGCGACCACGATGTCGTTGGGGCGCGCCGACAGCTCGCTCCTCGACAGATCGATGAACAGGTCCCCCCGGATGCGCGGGTCGGTGGGCACCACGATCCCGAGCTTGCCGTGGCGCTCGAACCGGCCGACCACCTCGGTGACGCCTCGCTCGACGATCTGCACGACCTCACCCGATCTGCCGAGGTGGGACCCGCGCGGATCGACACGGACGCCCACCGTGTCTCCGTGCATCGCGCCATTCATGTCCCGTTTACCCACGTAGATGTCGCCGAGCGGCGAACTCACGAACCCGAAACCTCGGCGATTGACCGACAGGCGGCCGACGACCAGATGCCGCTCTTTGAGCGCAAGGTACTTCCCATTCCCCACGTCGGCGACCAGTCCGGCCTTCTCGAGCTGACGCAACGCGTTGGCTACCCGCTCGGCGTCGAGCCCCGGCCCCCCGCTCGCCTCGACGACGCCGGACAATGCGGGCGCGTCGAGCGGGACCGCGGATGTCCGCAGGGCCTTCAGGACGAGCTTGTCCGGGCGCATCGCTCCTCCGCTCCCCATGTGCGAGGCCACCGCCATTCGTCATATGGCCACTAGCGTGGGTTGTCTCGGGGGTAGAATCAACGTATGGTGCAACCTTACCGCAAGCAGCAGCATCAGGAGTCGTGATGGAACACCCTCACTCCCGCCCCCCGTTGCTCATCCGCGACGGCACGCTCACGAACCCCCGCGACATCGTCCGTGCGCTTGAGACGGTCGAGTCATTCACGTACCGCTACGAGGTCGACGGCGCGGAGATCGCGACCGGCCGGGCGACCCTGGTGCGGATCATGCTCGATGACTTCTCCGCGACCACACTTGTGAACGGCTGCCTGTTCCTCAACGTGGCGAGCTTCAGCTACCTGAACTTCACCACGGATGCGGATGGCCGCAGCCATCTGACGCTCTTCAATGACGGGGCGAGCTTCGAGCTCACGCCAACCGACGACCCCGAGGGCCGCCCCGGTCAGCGCAACGTGATCCGGCTCATGGAAGAGAGCGTCTTCGAGGACAACATGTTCGTCTCACTCGACGACGAGGACGACGACGAGTAGCGCGTCACGCGAACCCGGCGACGTCAGCGCAGCTTATCCCGAAGCACCTCGAGCGCCCGCCGCAGCTGGGTATCGGTCTCACGCTCGGCGATCAGCTCGTGGTCCATCTCCACGACGATGTCCGGCGCAAGCCCGACCCCGTCGATCGCGGTGCCCTGCGGTGTCAGATAGTGCGCGATGGTGAGCTTGACGGCGCCGCCGAAGGACAACTCCTCGATCTGTTGCACGCTCCCCTTCCCGAAGGTCTGCTCGCCCACGATGGTGGCGCGGCCATGATCCTTCAGGGCACCGGCGACGATCTCGCTCGCCGAGGCGGAGTTGCCGTTGACCAGCATGACGAGGGGCGCGTCGGTGGCCGTCTTGCCCGTGGCACGGTATCGCTCCGGCTCGCCGCTGCGGTCCTCCACAGAGACGATCACGCCATCGGCGATGAACAGAGAGCTCACCTCCACCGAAGCTGACAGCAGGCCTCCGGGATTGTTGCGCACGTCGAAGATGAAGCCCTCCGCGCCCGCAGCGGTCAGATCCTCGATCGCCGAACGCACCTCGACGGCGGCGTTCTGGTTGAAGCCCTCGAGCTTGATGTAGCCGATGTCGCCCTCCAGCAGCTCGCTCTCGATGTTGGGGACCTCGATCTTGGCGCGCGCGATGGTGAACTCCAGCAGCTTCTCGGCGTCATCACGGCGGATACCGAGACGCACGGTGGTGCCCTCTTCCCCGCGGATGCGCAGGACCGCTTCGTCCACGTCCCAGCGGGGCCGTGCCTCGCCATCGATCTCGATGATGAGGTCGCTCGGCTTGAGACCGGCCCTGGCGGCCGGCGTGTCGTCGATCACCGAGTTCACCACGAGGTCGTCCCCATCATTGGAGATGGTGATGCCGATCCCGTAGAACGCACCCATGCTCTGCTCGTTGAAGTACTCGTAGTGCTCGGCGTCGAAGTAGACGGCATGCGAGTCCTCCAGCGATTCGAGCATCCCCCTGATCGCGCCCGCCGTCATGGACTCCTCCGACGAGGGGCTCAACGCGAGGTCGTCGATGATGTCGACCACCTCGCCGACAGCGTCCTCCACGTCGCCGGACACCGATGGACGGGTCACACCGGCAGCCGCGCCAAGGTCGCCCGACACGACCCTGCCGACCAGCACGCCACCCGCGAACGTGGTGATGAGGAAGACCGCCGCGATGACGACCGCGGCTGCGATCTTGAGTGCTTTGTCCATGGGGTCCCTAGACTCTCAGATAGCGCCTCATCGCGAGCATGGCGCCGGCAAGACCCATCGCCACACCGGCCACCACGAGGATGATCGAGACCTGCGCGGCATCACCGCCGGTCATCGATAGCGGCAGGAACGTCATCAGCTCACTGAGCTTGGGCAGGATGTAGAAGTACAGGATGCTCAAGGTGCCGATGGCGAGCAGCGCGCCCACCAGGCTCTGGAGCGCCCCCTCGAGCAGGAACGGCGTGCGGATGAACCAGTTCGAAGCGCCCACGAGCCGCATGATCGCGATCTCCTTGCGCCGCGCGTAGATAGCGATACGGATGGCGTTGTTGATGAAGATGAGGCTGATCACGGCCAGCATGGCAACGAAGACGATGCTCACGACCCGGATGATACGAGTGACCGTGAAGAGCTTCTCGACGACCTCCTGGCCGTACTCAAGCGACTTCGCCGGGTCATCGGGACGATCGGCGACCGCCATGAAGTTGTCGCTCGCGACGATCTGCTCGACCACCGTGGACACGTTCCGCGGGTCCTTGAGGTCGATGTCGAGAGACGCCGGGAGCGGGTTGCCCGGGAGGTTCTCGATGACCTCGGGGCTGTCCTCCATCAGGCGCTCCTTGAACTCCTCGAGCGCCTGCTCCTTGGACGTGTAGGCCACGGTCGCGACCATCTCGTTGGCTTGAAGCTCGGCCTGCATCGCGTCGACCTGCTCGGCGGGAGCGCCGTCCTTCAGGAACACGCGGATCGAGACCTTGTCCTCGAACGACTCCACGACCTGGCCGAGAAGCATCCCCGAGCCGAGCGAGATACCGACGAGCAGGAGTGACAGATAGATGGTGATGATCGCACCGAGACTCATCACCCAGTTCCGGCGGAAGCTGACCGCCGACTCTTTCATGAAGTAGCCGAAGTTAATCGCCATAGCCGTAGACACCTCGGTCCTGGTCACGGACGACCTTGCCGCCCTCAAGCGCGATGACGCGCTTGCGCATGGAGTCGACCATCTCACGGTCGTGCGTGGCCACCAGCACCGTGGTGCCGGTCTTGTTGATACGATTGAGCAGGCTCATGATGCCGAGCGAAGTGGCAGGGTCGAGGTTGCCGGTGGGCTCGTCGGCCAACAGCAGCGGCGGCCGGTTCACGAAGGCGCGGGCGATCGACACACGCTGCTGCTCGCCACCGGAAAGCTCGTCGGGGTAGCTGTCCATCTTCTCATCGAGACCGACGAGGCGAAGCACCTCCGGCACCTGCGTGCGAATGACGTGCTTGCTGCGCCCGATGACCTCGAGCGCGAACGCGATGTTCTCGTACGTTGTCTTGTTGGGAAGCAGCTTGAAGTCCTGGAAGACGCAGCCGATGTTGCGGCGGAGGTACGGCACCTTCCAGTTCTTCATCTTGATCAGGTCCTGGCCGGCAACGACGATCTGACCGCGAGTGGGCAGCAGCTCCCGCAGGAGCAGCCTGATGAAGGTGGACTTGCCTGAGCCGGAGTGACCCACGAGGAATACGAACTCACCCTGCTCGATCTCGACGGTGCAGTCATCGAGCGCCGGGGGTTTGTTCGGAACGTAGATCTTGCTGACGTTCCGCATGGATATCATATGGGTGCTCCATATCTGTGCGACGTTACCCGGGCGCTAGTCTAGCAGAATGCGCGCCGTTCACACGCCGCCGTGACCCGTCCGTCACCGAATCCACGACTTCTCCAGACGCGCGCCGGAGCCGGGTGACGGGAGCGTACGACGCTCCGGAACCGCGCAGGAGCACGGCACCCGCACCCGCCTACCGCCCGGCAGCGCTCAGGGCACAGAGCGGGAACGCCCGAAGGCACTCGACGAGCCACGGCGCGTACTCGTCAGGCGCTTCCTGGATGGCGAAGTCGAGCTCGGCGAGCCGGAACGCCCGCACCTCGTCGACCTCGGCGGGATCGGGACGAAGCGCGCTGGTCGCCCGCCCCACGAACACGTGGCACAGCTCCTTCTCGCTGCCGAGGCCGGGAAGCTCGGCGTGGTAGAAGAACGTGCCCACGTCCACGAGTTCGGCCGAGCAACCCAGCTCCTCGCCGATGCGTCGGCGTGCGGCATCAGCCACGTCCTCTCCAGGCCGGGGATGACCCGCGCAACTGTCCGCCCAGATAAGCGCCCACAGCCGCTTGAAGGCGCTGCGCCTGGCGAGCAGCAGCCGCCCCTCGACATCGACCAGGAGCGTCATGAACGCGCGGTGTAGGAGACCGGCGCCGTCGTGGGCGCCGGTCCGCGACACGTATCCGAGCTCGCAGTCGTTCTCGTCGACCGCGATGACCGGCTCATCGTACTGCCAGGCCGCCTCGCCTGCGCTCGCACGACTCCACGCCGCGGGTCCCGTGGCGCCGATGCCAGCCGGTCGGCCGAGATGGGGGCTAATCAGCATGACCGCCCCCTTGTTCGTCACAGCGCTCGTTACCCAGCAGTTCGGCCACCTTCGCGAGCACGATGCGGTGGTTCTCGGCCATCTCGGCGATGTCAGCGGGCGTCGCGTCGTCCACGTGCAGGCCGACCGAGACGCTCACGCGGCAGCCGAGAGCGGTGGCGAGCGCGAGGGCCGCTTCGCGCGCGAGCTCGTCCTCCTTGTGGCCGGTCACGCACAGCACGCTCGCAGATGCCGACGGCGCCGAGGGATCCATCAGGCTCGGGCGGGGGATGCCGAGGGCGACCGCACCGATGTGCGGGCCCTCGCCTCCCCCGAAGCACACCGAGACGTCAGGACCGCAACTGACCACGACGGCCTCGACCCGGGTACGTGCTGAGCCGTGACCTTCGAACCACGCCTCCATCACACCTCAGCACCCTTCCAGGAGACGAATCGGTCGTGTTCGAGGCCGAACTGCCGGAGGATCTTGCCGATGATGTGGTTGATCTGGTCCTCCATGGACTGCGGATCGTTGTAGAAGGTGAGGAGCGGCGGCACGATGCTGCATCCAAGATCCGCAGCCTCACAGGAGATCGTCCGGCGCCTCGAGCTCGATCGACTCGACCTCGCTATCCTACGTACCGACCTGCTGCCATCTTCGGAGTACGAGTGGGTCGACCTGGTGCACGATGAGGTGTGCATCGTGTGCTCGACGCGTCATCGTCTGGCGCATCGGAAGAGCGTCAGCCCCGACATGCTCCGCGATGAACGGTTCGTGTTGCTCGAAGAGCAGTCGGCGGTGACCGCCCGTTTCGTCGAGAAGTGCCGCGACGCCGGCTTCTACCCCAACATCATCTTCACGCATTCGCGCCACGAGCCGTTGATCGGAGGCGTGAGCCAGAACGCGGGCATCGCCGCACTGCCGCGAGGTCTCACCCGCCGCATCTCCCGCGATCCTTCGGTCACGCCGATCGTGTGCGCGCCGATGGAAGAGCCCCTGTACACGAACGTGGGCCTGGTGAAGCGGCGTGGACATGCGCTCTCGCCGTGGGCGCAGAAGCTCTACGAGCACTTCCGGCGCGCATACCCCGAACCGATGGGTCCCGAGGAGATCAGGGGCGCCTGCGGCTGCTGAACCACGCCGGTGTCGCTTCGCGGCCCGCTCAGCGCCTGCCGATGACCGCTCGCGCCGCCTCGGCGATATCCGCGCCCGTAAGGCCGAAGTGCGCCATGAGCTCCGCGGGCTCGCCTGAGGTGCCGAACACGTCGCGCACCCCCACGCGGGCCAACGGCACCGGTGCGTGCTCGCCGAGCGCCTCGGCCACCGCCGAGCCGAGCCCGCCGATGATCGAATGCTCCTCACAGGTGACGACCGCACCGGTCTTGAGCGCGGAGGCCACGAGCGTGGCGTTGTCGAGCGGCTTGATCGTGGAGACGTCGATGACCTCGGCGTGGATGCCGTCGAGCTCGAGTTGCTCCGCCGCGGCGAGCGCCTGCTCCACCATCACGCCGCACGCGGCGAGTGTGACGTGCGCGCCCTCGCGGAGCACCCGGGCCTTACCGAGCTCGAAGGTGTAGTCGTCGCCGTAGATCACGGGGACGGCGGCCCTGCCGAGCCGCACGTAGAACGGGCCGGGCGTGGTGGCGGCGACGCGGATGGCCGCGCGGGCGGCCACAGCGTCGGCGGGAACGAGCACGCGCATACCGGGCAGCACGCGCATGAGCGCGATGTCCTCGAGCATCTGGTGGCTGCCGCCGTCGGGGCCCACGGTGATGCCGGAGTGCGTGGGAGCGACCTTCACATCCAGGTTCGAGTAGCACACGGTGTTGCGTATCTGGTCGTAGGCGCGGCCCGTGGCGAACACCGCAAAGCTGCCGGTGAACGCGACCTTGCCCTCGACAGCCAACCCCGCCGCCGTGCCGATCATGTTCTGTTCGGCTATGCCCACGTTGATCAGACGATCCGGATACGCGGCTCCGAACTTGGCGGTGGTGGTCGAGCCGGAGAGGTCCGCGTCGACGGCTACGACGGGCACGCCCTCGTTGGCGAGCTCGATCAAGGTGGCGCCGAACGCCTCGCGTGTCGCGCGCTTGTCGCTCATCGGGCGCCTCCTTCGGTCATCGTGGTCGTAGCGGCGTCGAGCACGGCTCCCAGTTCGGCGAGCGCGGCAGCGGTCTGCTCCGCACTCGGGGACTTGCCGTGCCAGCCCGCGTCGCCCTCCATGAACGAGACGCCCTTGCCCTTCACCGTGTACGCGACGATCGCGACCGGCACCGCGGGATCGGCCGGCGGCTCGGTGAGCGCATCGAGCAGTCCCTCGACATCGTGGCCGCCGGTCTCGCGCACCTCCCAGCCGAAGGCGGCGAACTTCTCGGCCACCCCGCCGAGGCACATGACGTCGCTGCACGCGCCGTCGATCTGCAGTCCGTTGTGGTCGACGATCGCGGTCACGTTGCCGAGGCTGTGATGCGGGGCGAACATCGCGGCCTCCCATACCTCCCCTTCCTGCAGCTCGCCGTCGCCGAGCAGGCAGATCACGCGAGCCGGGTTCCCGTCGAGCTTGAGTGCGAGCGCCATGCCGTTGGCGATCGCAAGACCCTGGCCGAGCGAGCCCGTTGAGACCTCGACGCCCGAGCACTTGAGGCAGTCGGGGTGGCCCTGGAGGATGCTGCCGAGCTTCCGAAGGGTGGCAAGGTGGTCGCGACCGAAGTAGCCGGCCTCGGCAAGCGCGGCGTACAGCACCGGGGCTGCGTGACCCTTCGAAAGCACGAAGCGGTCGCGCTCGGGCCACTCGGGCCGCGCGGGGTCGTGCCGCAACACGTCGAAGTACAGGGTGGCGACGATATCGGCCGCCGAGAGCGAACCGCCCGGGTGGCCGCTGCCAGCCTCGGCGATCATCTCGACGATGTCGTAGCGCATGCGCGCCGCCTTGGCCTCGATGGCCGCGATCCGTCCCGCCTCGGTCATAGACCCGCTCCGATCTCCTTGAATCCTTCTCCGAGTACTTCATGCACGTCGGCGATGACCACGAACGCCTTGGGGTCGACCGCGTGGACCAGCGCCTTCAGTGAATCGATCTCGCGACGCGAGACCACGGTGAACACCATCTCACGAGCCTCGCCAGAGTACAGCCCCTTGGCCACCAGGCCGGTGGCGCCACGCCCGAGTTGGTGCATGACCGCATCGGCCACCCGGCCGGGCTCATCACAGATGATGAAGGCCGCCTTGTCGACCGAAAGGCCTTCTTGGACCAGGTCGATGACCGCGCCCATCACAAAGACCGCGACGGCGCCGTACAGAGCGAGATCCGGCCCGAGCACGACAGCGGCCACAAGGGTGACGATCGCGTCGGCGATGAGCATGAGTTGGCCGATGCCGAGGTTGACCTTCTCCACCAGCAGCTGCGCCACGATGTCCGTGCCGCCGGTGTTGCCGCGCGCCTTGAAGACCAGTCCCATACCGATACCCGTCACCGCGCCACCGTAGAGCACGGCAAGCAACTGGTCATGGGATGCGAGATGCGGTGTGAACGGCGCCAGCGCGTCGACCGCTACCGACATGGCGATCATGCCGTACACGGTCTTGGCTCCGTAATGCCAGCCCTTCTTGCTGATGCCGATGATCAGGAGGATGCCGTTCATCGCGAGCATCTGCATACCGATGGGCACCGTGATGCCGAACTGCTCCTGGAAGAGGTAGTAGAACACCGTGGCAAGACCTGACACGCCGCCTGCGGCGAGCTTGTTGGGGATGAGGAACGCGTTCAGACCCCACGCGGTGATCAGGATGCCGACGGTCATGAACGCGTAGTCGCGGACCCGGCGGTGCTTGAGCACCGTGGCGGCGTTCGCCTTCGTAAGTATCCGCTTGACCATCATCCGCTCCCCGACCCGGCTCCGCTTAGTCGTCCGCGCCTACGGCGACCGCCTGCTCGCCCGACACTCGCCACCGATGATAGCCCAGCACGAACTCCTCGATGTCTCCATCGAGGACACTGTTGACGTCACCGGTCTCGATCCCGGTGCGCACGTCCTTCACCATCTGGTACGGGTACAGGACGTAGTTGCGGATCTGACTGCCGAAGCTGATCTCCTGCTTCTCGCCTTTGAGCGCGTCGATCTCGGCGGCGCGCTTCTCCTGCTCGAGTTCGTACAGGCGCGAGCGGAGGATCTTCATCGCCGTCTCTTTGTTCTTGATCTGGCTCTTCTCGTTCTGGCACGTGACGACGAGTCCGGTGGGGATGTGCGTGATGCGCACGGCGGAGTCGGTGGTGTTGACGCTCTGGCCGCCCGGGCCACTGGAGCGGTAGACGTCGATGCGGAGGTCCTCGTCACGGATCTCGACCGCCACGTCGTCGGGTAGCACCGGCAGGATCTCGATGCGCGCGAAGGTGGTCTGGCGCCGCTTCTTCTCGTCGGTGGGGCTGATGCGGACGAGGCGGTGCACGCCATGCTCGGACGCCAGCATGCCGTACGCGTTGCGTCCGTGCACCGTGAACACCGCCCGGTCGATGCCGAGCTCCACTCCCGAGGGAGCGTCGTGGATGTCCACCTTCCACTTACGGTTGCCGGCGTACTTCACCAGCATCTTCATGAGCATCTCGGCCCAGTCCTGCGCCTCGAGGCCCCCCTGCCCCGGGAGAATCGTGACGAGCGCGTCACCGTTGTCGAACTCCCCGGTGAACCAGGTGGACAGTTCGAGCTCGTTGGTGCGCTTGACCAGGTCCTTGAGCGAAGCAGTGGCCTCGGCGGCCAGGTCGACGTCGGCCTCACCCACGGCGAGCTCGTTTGCCACCTCGAGGTCGTCGATTCCGGCCGAGATCGACTCGTAGAGTGCGATCTCATCGCGCAACCCCGCCGCCTGCGCCATCACACGCTGCGCGGTGGACTGGTCGTCCCAGAAGTCGGGTGCGGTGGTACGCTCCTCAAGCGTCGCCAACTCGGTGCGCTTCGCATCGAGGTGAAGGTACTGGCCGATCTCCGTGACGCGGTCACGGAGCGACTGGATATCTGAACTGCGGTCTTCGATCATGGCGATCCGTCCGGATAGCGGGACGCCCGGGCGGATCACGCATCATCAGATGCGCAGACCCCACGCCCACAGGCAGACGGATTGTAGCAGAAGGGACCCGTGTGGCGGCAGGTGCCGACGACAACACACGGGTGCGGAACGCGCCCGCCCGGCCTCCAGGCGGAGACCGGGCGGGTCGTCATTCCCGCATAGGGCGGGCAGATGACAGCGTGTGGTTCAGGCCTCTACGGCCGGTTGCTCTTCACAGGGCCGAGCGCGGACGCTACGGCCAGGGCGCGGGAGTCAGCCGACCCCACCGACGCGAACGCAGGGAGGCTGCCTGCGATGGCCACACGGACGTCACGCCGGACCGGGACGCTCACCGCACCGGTCCCCCCGAGGAAGAAGACGTCCTCGATGGTGTCCGCATGCGCGTCGAGCACGCCGAACGAAGCGGTCTCGAGCAGCGTCGGCCTTGTCAGGATGATCGGCACGCCGTAGCGACCCAGGGCCGCTCCGCCGGCCAGCGCATCGGGGAAGTCGAGACCCGTCGTGACCGCAACGGTCAGGTTCACACCGTAGTCCTCGGCGATCGCTGCGGAGGTCTCATACCTGGTCAGACCCGCAAGACGAGCATATGTTGTGATGCCGGCGCCCTCAGTGGCCGTCTGGATCGCCTGCGGCACCGCCCCGGTGCCACCAAGAATCGCGATCCTGTTCACGTTCGCCGCCTGGAGAGACGCGACGAGGGCGGCGGGATTCGTGCCCGGGTGCACCAGGAAGAACGGCACCGAGCCGCTACTGCCCCACGAAGAGGCGGCAAGAGCGTCCGGGAACGTCTCGCCAGTCGCGACGAACGCGATGTACGGACCCGTGTTCCCGCCCAGGGCTATCTCGTCGAGGACACGCTCGGCTATGTTCCCGGCGGTCTCGTAGCGGTTCAGGCCGCCGATACGCTCGACATTGGCATCGCCGAGCATGGCATTGAGGTCGTTCTCGACGGCCTGCGAGACCGCACCGGTCCCGCCCAGGATGATGGCCTTGGTGGCCGCCAGGTTGTCGAGGATCTCCGTGGCCACCGCATCCGGCAGCGCGGTGGGCTCTGTGAGCAGGATCGGGGCGTCCAGGACACCAGCGAGCGCGCTTCCGCCGAGCGCGTCCGGGAACGACCGCGCGGTGGCGATGATCACGTACTCGGAGCCCTCCGGGAACGCGGTGCGGGCGGAGACGATCGCGGTCTCCACACGGCCGATGCCCTCCATCGGCGTGACGTACAGGCCGGTGGCTTCCGACTCCGTGCGCCAGGCGAGCGTGTAGCTGCCGCTTCCACCGTACGCGTAGACGTCCAGGTAGTACGTACCGGAGGCCTCCGCGACGTAGTTGAGCAGCTCGACCGAGCCGCTCCATGCCGAGTCGGCCGCCACAGGATCGACCATCATATCGGTCGAACCCGGCGGGTACAGGTACAGGTCGAAATCGGCGTCACCGGGGCCCTTGAGCGCTGCGGTGAGGGACTGCCCCGCGTTCAGATACACGGCGTAGACATCATCGAAGTCGGTCGTCTCGTCCAGCGTGCCGACGATCGGCGAGGCCGGGATCGCGACCCCGGGGAGATCGTCGTCTTGAGCACCCATCGCTGGTACGGCGCCCACCGGCAGCATGACCGCCACCAGCAGCACCGCGAGCGCCAACCTCGCTCCCGGCCGTGCAAGCCTGCCAACACCCCTGCGCCTCATCGTCATGCCGCCTCCCCTTTTTCGTTACCTTGTTCGCGGGCCGACACCGACCCGCGTATGACAACCTTCAGATGGTACGTACCCAAGATAGCAGTCGCCACCCGAGGTCACGCAAGGGGGGCCGGTCTCGCGCTACACTCGCGGGATCGTCACGGTGAGGATGGCACCAAAGCCAGAGCTCGTGAGACTCACAGCCCCACCGTGCTCCTCGACACGCTCTTTGATGCCCTTCAGGCCCGTCGAGCCGTCCGGTGCCGACGCAGCGTCAGTCACTATGCAGCCCGATCCGTCGTCGGCGACCGTGAGCCTGAGCCCACCCGATGCAAGCGGCACCACGCCCACACGCACCTCCGAGGCGCCGCCGTGGCGTACGGCGTTGGTGATCGCCTCCTCGACGATGCACTGCAGGTCCCACCCGAGATCCGGCGCGACAGGAGGCACACCGGGCCCCACCTCGCATGAGACCGTCACGCCCAGACGCGCTCCCTGCGCCGCGCACACGGCGCCCAGCTGTTCCGCCAGTGAGACGTCGGCCAGCGCTGACGACGTGTGCTCGACATCGCTTCCCAGGATCTGCTGCAGCTCCCCCACCGTGTGCCTGATATCCTCGGCGACCTCTCCCAGTGGCGCCGCCGCACCATCATCGGCGTCGCCCGCCCGCGCAACGCGCTTCGAGAGTGCCGAGAGGCGGTTGTAGACCTTGTCATGAGCGTCGCGTCGCAGCCGTTCGCGCTCCTGTGCGGTGATGGCCCTGAGGGCCGCACGTCGATCGGCGATCAGCGCCGCCACGGTGGCCGCCAGCGACACCGCCAGGAGCGTCGCGGAGACGGCAACGAACAGCCTGAAGCCGTTGCCGAGGGTGATCCGCCATGCGCGCCACGCTCGGTCGAGCGCGTTCGGCGCTCCGCCGGGCATGTCGTCGACCGTGTAGAGGAGCGCGATCGTCTGCGGCTGGGTGAGCGTCCACCCGAGCGCCGAATACTCGGGGGAGCCGGTGATGGAGGCGACCTCGATCATGCCGGCGCCGCGACCGGTGATGGCAGCCTCCCCGGCGGTGAGCGGTACGGGGCTCGAAAGGAACGCGGCGTTCGACCGGATGTACAGCCCGGGCCACACGAGCCGTGCGAGAGAGGCGGCTTCCTGCTCGGAGGCACTGCCGGGGACCCGGAGTGCGATCGCCTCTGATCGCACCGGGCCGAGCACCCAGATATCGAGTTCGTGCGCCTCGGCGATCTCCTGCACGCGAGCTGCGAAGTCGGCGGCATGCGGGTCGGTGTCGTGAAGGTCCGGTATCGTGGGAAGCGATCCGTACGTGCCCGGAACGGCGCCGTGCCACAATGCCACCCACGCCTCGTTGCCCACGATGAACGTCGACGCCTGCCAATCGGCGCCGAGCGCGCTGATCCCCCACCCGTCGATGAACCACTGCGCATCAAGCGGCGGAGCGCCCTCTCCGTACGGGTCCGCAAAGCATCGCCGCCAGAGGTCCTCGATGCCGTTCAATGGCTCGAACTCGAGCCGGTCGGTGATGACTCCTTCGGCAAGCGCGGTCTCCAGTCGTGCCGAGGTGACAACGGTCCCCACGCCTACGGCCACTACCGGCGGGATCTCCGGTGGCAGCACCGTCCATGCCCACACCTCGCCCCCGTGCCGCCGCTCCCACTCCAGCACCGGCTCGAAGACGGGATCGTCGGGGGGCAGCGGTCCCGAGAGTATCGCTGGTGTGGCGTCGACGGCGTACAGGCCCGCGATGTTCGACCACACCTTTGACGCGATCGGCTGATCGCCGTCGCCGAACGGTCCGAGACCGATCGCTTCGGCGCGGCGCATCGCATCCGTACCGTCGACCCAGAAGACGACCTCGTCATCGACGTTGATGGCGCCGCCGTACGTCGCACCCGACATCAGACCGAGTGAGAGCGACAGCGGCAACGACGACCACACGAGCGCTACGAACGCCACTGACACCAGCAGGGCTGCGACGGAGAACCGGACGTACCTGCGCTGGCGGTGAGATCCGGGTCGGGGCATGAGCTCACACCTCGTTCCGGCGTCCCGTGTCGGCGAGCGGCACGATCACCGTGACGGTCGCGCCCTCCTCATCGCTCACCAACTCGAGCCTCCCGCCATGCCGTGAAGCGCGCGCCGCCATCCCCTTGAGCCCTGTCGAACCCTCTGGCGCCTCGGCGGCACTGCGCACGGCGGAGCCCGACCCGTTGTCCTCGATGACGAGCACGAACCGGCCGACGGCATCGGAGCCGCCCTCGACCTTCACCTGGGTAGCGCCGCCATGTCGGGCCGCATTGGTGATGGCCTCCTCGGCGATGCACTGGAGATCCCAGCCCAGCTGCGGACTCACCGGCGCGGTGCCCGGATCGATGGTGCATTCCACGGCGATGCCGAGTCGAGCCGCCTGCGCCCCGCATACGGCCGCGATCTGGTCTTCCAACGGCACGCTCGCAAGCGCGGCGTGGATGTGTTCGCCATCATCGCCGAGGATCCCCTGCAGCTCGCCCACGGTCGCGCGGATATCCTCGGCGATCACCGCGAGCGTCTCGGCGGTGCCGTTGGTGGCCACGTCGCCCACCGATGCCACACGCTTGGACAGCGCCGAGAGCCGGTTGTAGACCTTGTCGTGCGCGTCGCGGTGCATCCGCTCGCGCTCCTCGGCCGCGCGTGCCGCGATGCGCCGCCTCCTGTCCGCCAACAGGGCCACCGGTCCGGCCACGGCGGAGACGAGCAACGCTCCGTATCCCAGCCCGAGCGCGACCCGCACGTTGCGGCCGACGAAGCGCTGCCACTCGTACCAGGCGCTGACCATCGCACCCGGCTGGTCCACCGGCATCTCGTCCCACACGACCATGTACAGGATTGTCTGAGGAGCCACACCCCCCGGACCCGGGGCCTGCCCCATCGAACTGTGCGTCCAGTCCATCGTGGTCAGGGCGCCCGCCGCACCTCCTGCGAGAGCCGCCACCTCGCCCTCGAGTTCGAACGGCGTGGAAAACGCGCCCTCGGAGGTGTGCTCCAGGTACGCGGAGGGCCAGACCATCTCACCCAGAGCCGCCGCGTCGGCGCTGTCACGGCCATCGGGTGCGCGCAGCGGCACGAGCTCCGAGCGCAGCGGACCGAACACCCAGATGTCCATCTCGTGCTCACGAGCGAGTGCGTCAAGCCACTCCTCGTAATCCGCCGCGCGCGGGTCGCGCGACACGAGCGCCGGCGGCGTCACGGGCCAGGCCGTCGGATCGCCCTGGTCGGCGATCGACGACACCACGATCGCGCGCCACGCCTCGCCACCGGCGACGATGCCCGCAACGAGCTTCTCTTCGCCCTCGGTCCCCGTGCCTCCGCCGCTCATCCGTGAGAACCAGGCGGGGTCGAGCGCCGGGACGGTGGTGTCGCTCTGGTGAGCCTCGCGCCACAGCCAGTGCGCGATCCGGTCGGTGCCGTCGTCGGTCACGTCGGGGTAGAGGGGCTCCGGCCCCGCCGTCGCGGACACGGACGTGGGATCCGGCCAGATCGGCTGCAGCTCGGTCCGTGTATCGCCCCTCCCGCGTGCCGACGCCACAAGCGGCGGCGTTTCGGGCGCGCGGGCCACCCATGCCCATACGTCCGCGCCGTGCTCGCTCCCCCACTCGAGCACCGGTGCGTACACCTCCGAGCCGGCGGCGAAAGGAGCCTCCGCGCCGGGCCGGAGTCCGGCAAGCGCGGCAGGCTCCGCGTTCGCGCGGAACCATGTCTCCTGGGCGGCGGCCGCGAACGAAGACGGGTCGAACTCGCCGCTGCTGGTGGTGCCGCTCAGGCCGGCCTCCTGGCTCATCCGTACGGCGCGCATGAGGTCGGCCGACCCCTCGATCCCGCTCTCGAACGCATTGACCGCCGCCGCCGGCGTGACCAGCATCCACAGCCCGTAGCTGAACGGCAGCGGGAGCGAGAGCACGATCCCGACCACGAGCGCGAGTGCGATGAGCGGAGAGGACTGTGCGATCCGGATGGGCCAGCGCCGCTGCCTGTCACGCATCGCCATCGCCCCCCTCGGCCACGCTCCCGAGGATCGAACGCAGCTCGGCCACTGTCGACTCGATATCCTCGGAGACGCCCTCCACCCCGGCAGCCGTGGAGCTCGATGCCCGCTCCCGCAGCGAATCCATGCGCGCCGAGAGCTCGTCGAGCTTGCTGATCACCCGAAGCTCAGCCTCCCGTTGCACGCGTGCCCGCTCGCGCTCCACCTCGATACGCTCGCGGTAGAGCCGTTCGGCGCGGAAGGCCACAGCGGAGGCCACGACGGAGGCGAGCAACAGCACCGCAAGGGTACCGAGGATGAACGTGGGATGCGTGCCCATCCAGACCCGGAGCACCGTGATCGGCGAGCGGCCGATCTGCTCCCATAGTGCGCGCGTGGCCGGATGCGTGTCGTACAGCGCGATGAGCGCCACCCTCGGTGCGCGGCCGCTGCCCACCAGTGCCGCCTCGACGAGGTCGGCACCCCCGGCGATCGCCGAGAGGTCGCGGCTGATGCCGACGGGGCCCTGGGTCATCGCCTCGAGGCGCCTGCTCTCCGCCAGACGCCAGAGCCCGGCCGTCTCCTCGGCGGTAAGGCCACGCGCCGGCCGGACCACGTGGTGCCCAGCATCGATCGGACCCACCACGAACGCCGCGCCCTCTCCGGCGCGGGCGATCGCGTCGGCTGACTGCTGGACGGCCGGATCGGTCACCGACTGCCACATCCCGGCCATCAGCGGCTGCCCCGCGTACTCGTTGTGGGCCAGCGTGTAGGTCTCCCAGATATGACCTTCGAGCGTGAATGCGCTGTGTCCGATGAACCGGTCGTTGTACGACTCACCGGTGCCGCCATTGAGCTCGTGCAGATCCGCCCATACTGGCCCATCGCCGCCCCCGGCCACCAGTCGCCTGATCGACTCAAGGGTCCCGTGATCCTCGAGCTCGGTCCGCTCGGCGTCGGTGAGCACCGACTCAGAGGCTACGGACGAGACCGCGACCGGTGGTGCGGGGTCGCTCGAGATCACGAACACCGCGACGGCCGCGTCGTACTCGGCCTCGTAGTCGTCGATCCGCTCGAACGCGAGCGCGGCCTCCGCGGCACCCAGCTCCCTGGGCGCCCCGGTCTCGTCGAGGACCTCGGGCTCCACATCGGCAAGCGCCGAAGAGACGCTTCCCGCCAGACTGCCGAGCGGCGTCCAGCCCACCACCGACGTGACGCCCTCCCACGGCTCGAGGCCCTTCTGCTGGCGCAGGATCGCCTGCATCACGGTCACCTGCGTCTCGTCCGCGCTGTACACGAACCCATCGCTTCCCACGACGCCCAAGCTGAGCAGCGGCATCAGGCCGGTGGTACGCGCCTCGGTGGGCACGCCGAACCACGCCGTGGCCATCAACGTGATCACCAGCAGCGGCGAGAGCTGGAGGACACGGTAGCGCCACAGGTCACGCTTCATGACGCCGCCCCCTCGACCAACCGCCGGAACGCCTCTGAGCGGCTCGTGGCGCCGAGGGCGTCGTACGCGGCCGCGATGCGCTTGTTCACGGTGCTCACCGAGACCTGCAGCTCGTCGGCGATCTCACGCGCGGACAGGCCCGCCACGCAGAACAGGTAGACCGTCTTGCGTACGGCTTCTGTGAGTTCCACACCTTCGGTGCCCTCGGGCAGCACCTCTGCCGAGTAGCGGCCCACGTTGCCGAGGGTCTCCACCAAGCTTTCCGCGATGCGCTTCGAGAGAACGAAACGGCCCTCGGCGGCACGAACGACCGCGGTGGCGATGCGCTCGGCGGCCTCGTTCTTCCAGATGTAGCCATCGGCGCCGGCGGCAACGGCCGCCTGCACGGTTGCGTCATCCGATGACACGCTCGTGATCAGGATGCGCGCGGCAGGCGCGGCGCGCCGAATGGCGGCGATCCCCTCGATGCCGGCGCGCTCCCCCTCGGCAAGCCGCACGTCGAGCAGCACGACATCGGGGTGCGAGAAGCGGTCGGCCGACGCCGCGAGCACCGTCACCGCCGCCGGGACGCTGTCCTCGGCTCCCCATACCCGGGTGCGTGCGTCACGCGCCACGAGCGCCGACAGCGCGTCGCGCGCGTAGAAATCGTCGTCCACGATGAGAACCCGTACCGCCCCCGCCGTTTCCACCTGTCCCCCCTCGGTCAAGGTGTGTCCCGTGCGAGACCACTATCGCGTGCGCGGGCGCGCAACGACAAGGGCAGTTTGTGGTACTTGTGAGCGCGCTTGAGGGCAGCCCGCGGTTACGCGTTCGCTCCGTGGCAGTACTTGTACTTCTTGCCGCTGCCGCAGGGGCACGGCTCGTTGCGGCCCACGTTCGCGTAGGGGTCGCTCTTGTCCTTCACCACGGTAGCGGCGCCGGGCGCGGCGGGCTTGCGGGCGTTGGCTGCCGCAGCCTGCGCCATGGCCTCGCTCGCGCCGCCGCCCACGGCGGCCGAGGCTGCCTGCATGCCCGCCGCCGCCTGCTCGCGCGCCCCGCCGAAGATGGTGGACTCCGTGGGTGCCGAGTACGTCACGCGCGTCACCTCGGGTGCGGCCGGCGCGGGCTGCTCGGCCACCTGGATGTGCATGATCGTGCGCAGGAAGTCGCGGTTGATCTCATCCACGAGGAACTTGAACGCCTCGTACGCTTCGGCCTTGTACTCCACGAGCGGGTCGCGCTGGCCGATGGCGCGCAGGCCGATGCCGTCGCGCAGGTAGTCCATCTCGAGCAGGTGGTTCATCCAGCGGGCGTCGATCACGCGCAGCATCACGTAGCGCTCCAGCGCACGGACCTGCTGCTCGCCGAAGGTGGCTTCCTTGTCCTCGTAGAGCTTGAGCACCTTGGCCGAGAGCAGGTCAGCGAGCTCGAAGGGGTTCTCGACGGCCTTGGCCTCGGCGTCTACCAGCGCCGCGCCGGTGATCTCGTGCAGCTGCTCGGCGAGGTTGTCCCAGTCCCACTCCTCCGAGTAGCTCTTCTCGGGACACGTCTCGGCCACGATGCCGGCGACCGTCTCCTCGATCATCTCCTCAACGCGCGCGCGGATGTCCTTGCCGTCGAGGATGAGGTTGCGCTCGCCGTAGATCACCTGGCGCTGCTTGTTCATCACGTCGTCGTACTCGAGCACGTACTTGCGGCTCGCGAAGTTCTGCGCCTCCACCTGCCGCTGCGCACTCTCGATCGCCTTGGAGACCATGCCCGCCTGGATGGGCATGTCGTCGGGGATGTCGGTCTTGGCCATGAACGCGCCGATGCGATCCATCCTGCCGCCGCCGAAGAGGCGCATGAGGTCGTCCTCGAGCGAGAGGTAGAACTGCGAGACGCCCGGGTCGCCCTGGCGGCCGGAGCGGCCGCGGAGCTGGTTGTCGATGCGGCGCGATTCGTGGCGCTCGGTGCCGATGACCGCCAGACCGCCGGCGGCCACCACTTCCTCGTGCTCGGCGGCGCACACGCGCTTGGACTCGGCGAGCGCCTCGGCGTGCTGCTCCTCGGTGGCCTCCGCCGGGTCGATGCCGCGATCGCGCAGCAGCTGCTCGGCAAGCGCCTCGGGGTTGCCGCCGAGGATGATGTCGGTACCACGGCCGGCCATGTTGGTGGCGATGGTGACGGCGCCCTTGCGGCCCGCCTGCGCGATGATGTGCGCCTCCATCTCGTGGAACTTGGCGTTCAGCACGCTGTGCGGGATACCGCGACGCTTGAGCTGCGCCGAGAGACGCTCGGAGTTCTCGATGGAGATGGTGCCCACGAGACACGGCTGCCCGGCGGCGTAGCGCTCGGCGATCTCCTCGGTCACGGCGCCGAACTTGGCGTCGATCGTGCGGTAGATGAGGTCGTTGCGGTCGTCGCGCACCATGGGCCGGTTTGGCGGGATCACCACGACCGGGAGGTTGTAGATCTCGCGGAACTCGGCGTCCTCGGTCACCGCGGTACCGGTCATGCCGGCGAGCTTGGCGTACAGGCGAAAGAAGTTCTGCAGCGTGATGGTGGCGAGCGTCTGGTTCTCCTCGCGCACGTGCACGCGCTCCTTGGCCTCCACGGCCTGGTGCAGACCGTCCGACCACCGGCGGCCGTACATGATGCGGCCGGTGAACTCATCCACGATGAGCACCTCGCCGTCCTTGACCACGTACTCCACGTCGCGATGGAAGAGATACTGCGCCTTCAAGGCCTGCTGCAGATGATTGACCATCTGGCCGGACGGATCCGCATAGAGGTCCTCGATGCCGAGGAGCTGCTCCACGCGCGCGATGCCGGACTCGGTGGGGGCCACGGTGCGCTTGGCCTCGTCGAGCTCGAAATCCTCGTCGATCTTGAGGCGCGGGGCGATCTTGGCGAAGCTCTTGTACGTGTCGGCCGAGCGGGTGCCGGCGCCGGAGATGATGAGCGGCGTGCGCGCCTCGTCGATCAGGATCGAGTCGACCTCGTCCACGATGGCGAAGTGGTGACCGCGCTGCACCCGGAGCTCGGGGCGCGTGACCATGTTGTCGCGCAGGTAGTCGAAGCCGAACTCGGTGTTGGTGCCGTATGTGATGTCGGCGGCGTACGCGGGCTTGCGCGTGGACGGCTCCATGCCCGCCTGCACAAGACCCACCTCGAGGCCGAGGAAGCGGTAGACCTGGCCCATCCACTCGCTGTCGCGACGGGAGAGGTAGTCGTTCACGGTGACCACGTGCACGCCCTTGCCCTCAAGCGCGTTGAGGTACACGGGCAGCGTGGCCACGAGCGTCTTGCCTTCACCGGTCTTCATCTCAGCGATGTTGCCGCGGTGGAGCACGATGCCGCCGATCATCTGCACATCGAAGTGCCGCATGCCGAGGGTGCGCTTGGCCGCCTCACGCACAACGGCGAACGCCTCGGGGAGCAGCTCGTCGAGCGTCTCCCCCGCCTCGAGGCGGTCACGGAACTCGCCCGTCTTGCCGCGGAGCTCATCGTCTGAGAGCGGCTCGATGGAAGGCTCGAGTGCGTTGATCCGCTCAACGATCGCGTCGTACTCGCGGAACTGCTTGCCCTCACCGGCGGTGAGGAGCTTGGTCAAGAAGTTAGCCATGGAAACGCTCCTTGAGGGGGCGTGATGAATGGGCCTGTGAACCTGGAGATTGTAGCATGGAGCCGATGACGCCGAAGCAGCCGGCGAGCAGCGTCACCGCATCTCCACAGTGGTGCGGAAGAGGCTGGAAGCCCTTAGGCTCCCAGCCTCTCAGCGACGACTCCACAGACCCGCACACCCGCTCGCCTCGCTAGTGCCCCTCAGGAGGTCTCCCGTCTCCTCACCGCTTGGCTCACGTGTGATACGCGCTGGCCCTTCGGCAGTCTGTCGGGCCGCTGCAAGAACATCCTACGAGACGCTGCTGAACCCGTCCTAAACTGGATGTTAATCGTCCGATTCTCCGTCTGGCGGCTCGGTAGAGCTATCGTCCTCCATCGCCAGAACCGCCTGGAAGAGCCGATTCGTTTCCGAGCATGGGTCGATACCTAGATCGTCGACGAGGCGACTCCGGCAGGTGTTGTAGGTGTCGATTGCGCCGCTGCGCTGACCGGAGTTCATCTGGCATTTCATCATCAGTTGGTAGATATCCTCCCTGAGGTGGTCTATGTCCGATGCCCTTCGCAAGAAGGCCATAGCCGTGTCGTATTGCGCAATGTCGAATGCTGCCTGCGCGCCTGTGACCATCGCGTCGCAGAACTCCCGCCGCGTGCGATTCCTCTCCTCCTCGAACCACTTCTCGTAGATGTCGATGGGAAGGAGGTCGCCCCGGTAGATATCAGAGAGCCGAAGCGCTGTCGCGACCACTACCTCCGATTCGCCCTCAATCCTGGCGGATCGCAAGGTACGAAGTTCAGTCTGGAACTCGTCCAGGTCGGACCTCACCAGATCAGTCAGCCACAGTGCATCGTTGTTGGACCCGGCGAAGATGTCGACCCGGACATCCTTGTTTCCGCACGCAAGCACCCTGCGGAGGCCGCTCCACGTCACATAGAGATTGCGCAGTGCACGTTCACGCTCCATGTGGGACCACAGACGCTCGACCATCGCGTCCCTCGTCATCTCGCGACCTGGGTGACAAGCGAGCATCAGCAGCATCAGACGCCCCTTGCGTTTCTCCCATCCCTTCTCTGGGATCGCGCCGAACGACGTCGTGACCTCGAGTCTGCCGAACATCCGGAGATTGCAGAACGCCTCGGGTTTAGCGCCATCGGTTGCAGGTGCGGGATCACCACCGGCAGCGCCGTATCGCCGCCGAAGAATGGTTGCCTTGTCGGCGGGCAGGTCTTGCTCCGCGAGATCCAACCCCGTGCCGACCAATTCGTGGGGCAGCAACCTTAGGATCCTGGACGGCAGGAGCGCCCGTCCCAGCGAGACACCGACGAGCCCGAGGAGACCAGGAAACGCACGGATGTAGCAGGCCAGTGTCATGTTCGCGGATCCACTCAGCATGTACTCCTTGTGGCGCCTGAGCCGTGTGATCGCCTTTCCGGCCGCACCCCTCCGCCTGTCAATCTCCGCAAGCACCAAATCGCACCGAAGAAGGTGACCAGTCGCATCCTGCACGAGCGGTACGGACATGACCCGGATGATGCCCTCCTCGGCAGCATCGACATCGCCGAGTGCAAGCTGACTCGCAGCAATCTCGATTTGTGCCATGAGCCGGATGACGTCGACAGCCAAGGGGAAATCCGACAGGTAGACTTCGCTCCTCTTCGCAAGAGAGAGAGCCTCCTCGCACTGGCCGAGCGCTCTCAGCGCGCGCGAGGCGTTCAGGCACTGGGTGGCGAGTCCATGCGCGTCCTGCATGCGCTCAAGTGAGCGGACGGCCATGTCGTGCAGCTCCTGGCCTCTCGCCGGCTCTCCCGATACTCGCAACACATCGGACCATGTGGCAACTGCGTAGCCAAGGACGGAGTCAATCCCGAGATCGACGCACTCTGTGACAACCGCTTCGATTCTTCGACTCGCCTCTCTCATGTCACCCAGCTCAGCCAGAGCAGTGGCGTAGTTCGAGCGAATGTGAGATCGCTGCAGCGGGGCGATGTCGGTACGATGGGCGATACCAGCGAGAGTCGTTGCCGCAACAGACCAATCACCCGCACACTCGCTGGCGACCGCCGCAATCGAGTTCATGATGAACACAGCCTCGTCTGACCCCTGATCCAGACTGCCTACCACCTTGGCGAGCTCAGATGCTCTAAGTCTCGCCTCCGTGACCTTGCCGCAGCGGCCATCCGTCACCGCCATGTACGCATCAGCGAGATATCGGGCGGAGTGGTTCGACTCTAAGACTGGGTGCTGAAGTATCCCGCTCAAGAGGTCCGATGACTCGGCTGGAACACCTCGATCCAAGTTGAGTCGGGCCATCAACAGCACCGAGGCGACGAGGTTTTCCTCGTCGTGTTCGACTTCGGAGATTCGCAGCGCCATACTCGCGGATTCCATGGCAGCTGCACTGGAACTGGAAGCCCGTTGAACGTGTGCGCGCAGTAGCAGGAGCGAAGCACTCGAAGCGATGGTGAGCGGGGAGAGTCTTGCCAGCAGCCGCGCGACCATCGCATGACCAGCATGCCGTATCATCAGCACGCCATCCTGCGCGCACCAGGCAGCGACCTCTGATTCGCTGGCGTAAAGCTCTAGCGCGGAGAGTAGCCCCATGTAGTCGCGGACCCTTGAGAGCCGCTCGAACGCAACCGTCCTGATCGTCTCACGATCCTCCTCATGCAGCTTCTCGTGGGATACTCTTGCGATCACGTCTGCAAGAACCGCATGAACTCGGAATGTGGCAGCGCACGCACCATCTGCCGTGATACAGAACAATGGGACGCCTCTATGAAGCGCCTTCCAGTCCACAGTGAGGTCGCAACTGGATGCGCAGTGCTGAAGGGTCTCCAGGTGACCCTCGCGAAGGATGGCGGCAAGATACAGAGCGGCAATCGCTGTCTCGGAAAACCTTCCAACGATGCGCTCGGTCTGCCAAATCAAGTCAGTGGGGCGCACGTCCGATGCCGGGGCATCGTGTCGCATCATGATGCGGGTGATCGCCGGGTGCCCGGAGTAGTGCGCATGTATGCGTTGTGCATCAAGCTCGGAGTCGCCTTCGCTAGCGTCGACAATCAGGTCCCGAATCTCACTGATCGAGAATGCCAGGTCCGTCTCCTCAACCAACCAAACGATTCCGGGATCCAACTGGCCCCCATGTTCGATCCTTCGACATGCGACCAAGACCCGACTGCCCGGAGACGTGTACTGCCCAAGCTCCTGTGCCAACGATTCCAGGATTGCGGGCGTGGTCAGGCCATTCACTCCGTCTATGGCTAGAAGCATGCGAGAACCGGAGTAGCGCTGGAGAAGGCTACGGACTCGGATGGCATCGTCGAGCGACACGCTTTCGAGCGAACGGGCGGCCTCCGACACATGGCCCTGCCCCTCTGCGGCGTCTCCTTCCAGGGAGTCAGCCACTTGACGGAGCACAAGCTCACCGGTCGCATCCACATCTGGCAGCTCGACCCAAATCACCACATCGAACCCACCGTGTCGTGCAAGCTGCGTAGCAAGAACCGTCTTGCCGTATCCGGCTGACGCGCAGATTACTGTGAATGGCGGTGCCTGATTAGCGAACAACGCAACCAGGCGGCTGCGCAGCAGCATCCCCGCGAAATCTGGAATTGCGGTGCCTAGGTACTCCCCCATCGCCCAATTCCCCCTGTCCGTGGCGCTGGAGACCCCCGAGGGAATACCATCAAATCGCATCAGACCAGAATGTGCAACGCCTCTTCTTGCATTGGAGTGAAGATGCATGCATCTGGAGCAATCAACCGTCACCCATGCTGGTCATGATCTGTGAGATCGACTCCCCACGAACACCCATCCCCCAAGTCCGAGCGCCAGCAGCAAGTCTCCCACACTCACCACCGCGCGCTGCCACTCAGGACCCGGCACGGGGATCACGTCTGCAAGCAAGGTCAAGCGTGTGTCGGCCGCAAGCTCCTCATGCAGGCAGTCGTTGGCAAATGCCGCGCGTGCCTCGCTGCGCGGTACCCCCAGCTCCGAGACAGACCTCATGCTTACAGGCATCGCGCCATTCATCGCGATGACCGCCATATTCAGAGCGATTCCGAGCGCGGCTACGGCCAGCACCCAGCGCTGTCGCGCGTTGCTCAAGAGGACAGCAACTAGCGCCACCATCATGAGAATCCAGCTGTACACACTCACTCTGCAGCCGATTCCAAGCGCCTGAGACAGCTTCGGCCAGAGTAGCTGCAACGGTAGTAGTACTAGTAGTAGCCACTCGCCGCGCAGCCGCTCCTGCTCAATGTTGCGCAGTGCTCCCCCGGTCGCCAACGACAGCAGTAAGCCTATGACCACGGCCTCGAAGAGGATCACGACACGCTCTTCGCGGGAACAAGACGGCTGCCATCTATGGAAACCGTCCGCGCAACAACATCAACCACGGTGCGCCTGTATCCCCGCTCATCGGCAAGAAGGATGTCGAGTGCGCCTCGACTTCCATGGGTCTTGCGCAGTCTGTCGTAGCGACAACATACCCCGACCACCATCGCACCCCTTGGTGCATCACCCTCGTGCGCAGTACGGTGGTGCCTGATCAACGGGCCCACGCCCTCGAGAAACGGGATGCCAGCGACAATCTCAGCACCCCTGTCAGGGTGCTCGATATCGGCCTCCGGCTGCTCGTAGCCGATTCTTCCGATGTCGTGAAGCAGGGCCGCATAGCCGACCTTCTCCAGCTCGTCACTAGTCAATCCCATCTGCCGGCCAACAGAAACCGCCAGGTCTGCCACTCGCCGCGCATGACCAGTATCGTCTGGACGATCGAGCTCAGCAGCGTGAGCCAGTGCCTCGATTGTCTGCGCGTAGCCTCGTCTGATGCGCAAGTAGAGGTTGAAGCTGTTCTGGAGTATGAGTGTCAGCAGAAGTGCTGTACCCAGGCCCCACGAGCCGAGTGAAGGATGGACGCGAATCGCGACCGCCGCCATGGCGATGTGCACCATGTATACGGATCCCAATGGTCGAAGCAGCAACACAATGCCTTCGGCAATAGGCGCTCCACCAGCCAACCACTGCTGCACCGCCAGCGTCAGCACATCCACGGCAACGAAGACCGCGCCGACCACGAGAACAGAGAGCAGCGGGCCGTCGCCTTCTGGTGCCCGCACACTTGCTGGATTGACGTACGACTGCACGAATGACATCAGTGCGATTACTGCAATGCTGCGAATCGAATCGAGAGTGCCCTGGCGTGCTGCATGCGCGCCGCCCTGCAGGTACCGATAGGCCACATCGATCATGCAGGCCACAAGAAAGGCAATCAGCAGCTCATCGGCCCCGCGAAGCATGAGCCCAACGACTCCGACCATCAGAGTGACTTGGACCCGATCACCCTGCGGGAGCTGGATTGAGAGCATCCGTCCGATTGCGAAGGACAGCGTCAGGCCGAGAACATAGAGAATGTCGAATGGGGGCCTCTCGACATGGCCGAGGACCCAGCCGACAACAACTCCACCTACAAGAATGAGTGACAGAAGATAGGGCATCTGCGCCTTGCCGGCAGACGTCGATGTGCTTCCGGTTGGTGTCACGAGGCTCTCACCACCCGCGCGTCGTCACTAAGGACTTTGACGAAGCCCGCAACTACTCGCTCATCCAACTGCTTGCCGGCGACCCGACGCAACTCACCGATTGCCTGGTCGAACGGCATTCCGGGTCGATAAGCGCGGTCCGATGTCATCGCGTCGAACGAATCAGCTGCCGCGAGGATACGAGCGAGCAACGGGATATCCTCACCGAGAATGCCGTCAGGATAGCCTCCGCCATCGCATCGCTCGTGATGGCACCGAACCACATCAACAATGTCGTGCAGGAAGTCGACGTCTGTGACGAGATCCGCCCCAAGCACCGGGTGACGCCTAATCGCACGCATCTCGTCTTCGGAAAGCTCCTCCGGTGAGACCAGCGTGTCCAGACTGATACCGATCTTCCCAACATCATGTAAGAGCGCCGCACGTTCAAGCACCTGGACATCAGACTGCGACAGACCCATGTGCTCTGCGATGGCTTGGGCGTACTTCGCAACGCGCTCAGAATGGCCACGCGTATAGGGATCCTTGGCCTCGATGGCAGTCACGAGAGAGCGGACTGTGGAACTGTATGCCTCTGTGAGCTCGACATACACGCGAAAGGTCCGGCGGGCTGAGGCGAAAGGCAACACCAGGAGCAGCAATCCGAACCAGCTTTGGAAGCTCAAGAGGTATGCGACGAGGACACCAAGTAGTGCCAGGACCACCAGGCTACTGCCGAAGGAGAAGAATCCCAGGCTCTGCACGGTCTGCAGGAACCGCCGCTGCATAAGTAGACTCGCGCCGATACTCACAAGAATCACGTTGGCAATGTAGAAGGTCAATGCAGCTGCGGTGGCCGGCAACATGATGTCCGACAAAGCAGCAGCCCCGGAGACAAGAGCACGTCCGCCCAGCGCCAAATAGGCTGTACCCGCCAGGCCTATCGACAGCACAAGTTGGCCGACGTTGAACAAGTGAATTGAGAGGGGCTTCCCAGAGCGAATCTCCGACAGATTCGTCGAGGCAGCTATGGCCACCACGACCGCGGCAATCGGCCCTGAATGCAGCATCGCCGCAAAGGCGGCGGCAAAGGACAAGGAGACAGAACCGGCGATCGGGAGCTGGAACGCGAGGTTCTCGGTTACCAGCACAACTCCCACGAGCAGGAGGATTGGGATCACCTGGGCAGGACTGGATTTCGACGAAAGGTAGACTACCTGGAGCGCCGCACACATACACACCGCGGAGACAAACCACCTCACTCTTGAAGTCACCATCACGCGCCCCCTAGAGTGAGTGGGCCAACGCCGGGAAGAGCCATTACAGGCGGAACCAGGCACCGCCGCCGATAACGAGCGCGGCGATGGAGGCGAAAAACAGAGCGATACGCTTCATGTGAGAAGACCCCCTGTCGATGTGGTGTCTTCTCCCACCCCGCTAGTGATGGAAGAACCCTGTCCGCTCCGCTCACTCGTGTGCTGACAGTGTTCAAACCGTTAGTGTCCACGGCGTTGGCCCAAACTGATCTATGAGGTTGTCAAGAACCCGAGCCGCCTGTTGATCGCATCAAGCGTGGCCCGGACGATGGAGTCTTTGTCGTTCTGGCGCACGAGCGCCGATCCGGCGAAGGCCTGCTCGCCAAGCGAGGTCACGAGCACCACGCACGAGACCGCAACGCTCTCGCGTCCGAGACGGATGATCTCAACGTCTTCCAGCGCGAAGGTGAACGCGCCCTGAAGATACTGCGCAATGGCGTCGAGCGTGGCCTCGGCAACCAGCCGCTCGCGCCCGGTGCGGCTCGCCGGTCCCGTGGCCTTGCCCACGTAGAGTTCGCCCTCGAGGTCGAGCGACACGGCGATGTTCACGTATACGCCAACCACCTCGGCGTTGATGCTCTTGATCTGTGCGCGCGCGTGGGGCTTGGTGTCGTCCTCGGCCTGTGGCACGGACTCCTGGCCAAGCTGCGCGATGGAGATCTTCTTGTGGTCGATGGCAACGCCAAACGCGGCCATGAGCGTGGATTCGATGTCGCGAACGAGCTGCTTGGGGGCCTTGGAAGGCAGTGCGAGCACGTGGATCTCGTCGATCTCGCCCACGGGAGAGGTCACCACACGTGCGGCACGGATCTCGGACACCTGTGAGAGTGCCGCTTCGATCTCGGCGATGAGCGAGGGAGTTACCACCGGGTTCATCCGGGCTCCTTGCTTCAGCGTATGCTGCGACTGTACTACGACTAGCCCGCTGCCACGGGTCCCACATCCATCACAGTAGCCACGACGAACGCGAGCTGTCAACCGATGAACGGCGCATCTTGTCGCATAGACATGAGAAAGGCGCGGCATGTGCCGCGCCTTTCTGCATCAAATCCGCCAGAGGTGTATCACGCTGAGGTGATGAGCCCGTAATCGCCATCGTGGCGGCGGTAGAGCACGTTAGTGCCCTCCCCGTCCTCGGCGCGGAACACGAAGAAGTCGTGTCCCAGGAGCTCCATCTGCAGCATGGCCTCCTCGGCACTCATGGGCTTGCTCTCCAGCACCTTGGTCTTCACGATCGCCGGCTCGTCTTCCTCCACGGGCAGAGCCACAGGCTCGGGCATCGGTGCGCCCTTGGTGTGGCGGTCGACGATCTTGGTCTTGTACTTGCGGACCTGGCGCTCCAGCTTCTCGCTCACGAGGTCGATCGCGGCGTACATGTCCGACGCCGCCTCCTTGGCCCTGATCACGGGCCCCTTCGTGTAGATGGTGACCTCGGCGATCTGGCCCTTCTCGATAGAGCGGTTGCGCTCCGTGTAGAGCTCCACCTCGGCACTCATCAGCATGCTGTCGAGGATCTTGGCAACGCGCCCGATCTTCCCCTCGGCATACTCGCGGATGGCAGGGGTGACGTCCATGCGACGGCCCTTCACGATCATCTGCATACCGCATCCTCCTTCGTAGTGGTCCGGTCATTAATGAAGATACCCGCCGGGGCTTACTTCCGGCGGGGTGAACCGCTATCTCCACAGAATAGCCGCGAGCGGCGCCGCCACGAGGCGGGCCGCCCGCATGGGTCGCGGCGCAGGCCGCTTCCTATGGGTTACGAGATGTGACCCAGGAAGTCCTGCGTGCGCTCGTTCTGCGGATCGTCGAACACCTGGGCGGGTGTCCCCTCCTCCACGATCACGCCGCCGTCCATGAACACGGCGCGTGTGGCAACGTCGCGCGCGAAGCCCATCTCGTGCGTGACCACGAGCATCGTCATCCCGGCGAGCGCGAGCTCCTTCATGACGTCGAGCACGCCGCGCACCAGCTCGGGGTCGAGCGCCGAGGTGACCTCGTCGAACAACATCACGTGCGGGTCCATCGCGAGCGCGCGGGCGATGGCCACGCGCTGCTGCTGACCGCCGGAGAGCTGCGAGGGGAAGTAGTCCACGCGGTCGGCCAGACCCACGCGGGTGAGCTTCTCGATCGCGATGCGCTCGGCCTCGGCCTTGTCGCGCTTGAGCACCTTGCGCTGCGCAAGCATCACGTTGCCCTTAGCGGTGAGATGCGGGAAGAGGTTGAAGCTCTGGAACACCATCCCGATCTTCTCACGCATCTCGTTGATGTCGGTCTTGGGGTGGTTGACCTGCGTGCCCTCGAACCAGATCTCGCCGCCCGTGGGCTCCTCGAGGCGGTTCACGCACCGCAGCAATGTGGACTTGCCCGAGCCGCTCGGCCCGAGGATGACCACCACTTCGCCCTTCTGGACGTCCATGTCCACGCCCTTGAGCACCTCGAGCGAGCCAAAGGACTTCTGCAGGTTCTTGATGCGCAAGATCGCGTCAGCCATCGCGCTCACCTCGATTCGTGTTTGGCCGCGGAATGTTCGAAGATCTTCTGGTGCGGATCGCCAGCGGCCGAACCCAGGCCGGGAGCCACCGAGTCGGCGGGCGCGGGCGTACCGGCTCCGAGAAGGACACCCCGCTTGGGACGTCCCTTCGGCGGCGAGGCGGCGCCGTGCTCGCTCTGCGCAAGCTTGGCCTCGAGCCTGCCCACGAGATTGATGAGCGGGATGGTGACGATCAGGTAGTAGCCGGCCGCCACCATGAACGCGGTGAGGTTGGCGTTGCGGGCCACGTAGTTCTGCGAGTACATCATGAGCTCGAAGATGCCCACCGCGGCGAAGAGCGCGGTGTCCTTGAACAGCAGGATGAACTCGGAGGTCATGGTGGGCAGGACGCGCCGCACCGTCTGCGGGATGATCACGTACTGCATCGCCTGCCAGTAGTTCATGCCAAGCGATGACGCCGCCTCGAACTGTCCCTTGCTGATGGACTGGATTCCCGCGCGGAAGATCTCAGCAAGGTATGCCGAGGAGTTGAACGAGAGCACCGCCACCGCCGAGACGAAGTCGGGGAAGCGAAGCCCGATGGTGCGGAAGCCGATGAAGACCACGAAGATCTGCAGGAACAGCGGCGTGCCTCGGATCACGTTGATGTAGATGGAGGCGATCCAGCGCACCGGCGGGATCTTCGCCATCTTCATGAACGCGACCAGCAGACCGCCGATGATCGAGATCGGGAACGCCAGCATCACCAACGACAGCGACTTCAGCCAGCCCTTGAAGAGCAGCGGCACGGTCACCACGATGTGCTGCGGCTTGAAGAAGATGTCCAGGAACTTCACGGACGTCCAGGCCTTGACCCAGTCCTGGTTACCCAGGAAGCGCGACAGCGCCTCCTCCCTCGGGGGCGTGTCGTACTTGACCGTGAGCCCGTCGTCAGTCCGGGTCTCGGCCGAGCCGTCGGCAGCCACGGCCTCATACTCGATGGGGATCTCGTACGTGCCGCCGGCGATCGGCGTGAACACATCGTAGACCTCGATGAACAGGTTGCTCTTGGCCGGCACCACCGGGTCGAACGTGATGCTGACCGCGCCCGATTCGAGGATCTCGAACTCGTAGTCGGCCTTGATGCGCCTGAGTCCGTCGAGCAGGGTGAGTTCGATGTAGACGTCTTCGGTGTCGAAGCCCTCCGGGAACAGGAAGTCGATGCGCCCGATGCCGGCGTCTTCGTCGGCGCTTGCCTGGTACGTGAACCGCGTGAGGGCGCCGCCGGTCTTCTGGTCGATGGTGAGGCGGCTGGTAGTCATCGCAAGTGCCGGGGCCGCGACCGAGAGAAGCATCACAAGCAAGAGGACACCCACTGCGACCCGGTTGAGCCGCGTGGATCGTGCGAGGCGGTCACGCATGGGCGGATCCCCATTCCTGTCGTGATGTCACGAGGGACCCCCCGGATGTCAGGGAGTCCCTCGCAGAATACCGTATCGACTACCGCTTCTGCATCACTTTATGCAGATGCAGTGAATCAATCCCTTACTCAGGCGCGATGCCGAACCACTTCTCGTAGATCTCGGCGTAGGTGCCATCGGCCTTGAGCTCGGCCAGCGCCTCGTTGATCGCGTCGCGCAGCGCGGGGTTGTCCTTGCTCACCGCGAAGCCGTACTGCTCGCCCGTGGGGATCTGGGCGACGATCTCAAGACCGCGCGCATCCTCCTTGAGCAGCTCGGTCGAGACCGGCAGGTCGTTCACGATCGCGTCGACGTTACCGGCGGCCGCGGCCGAGAAGGCCTCGGTGGCGTTCTTGAAGGGGACGAGCTGGGCATCCGGCACGTTCTCCTGGGCCCACGCCTCACCGGTGGTACCGGACTGCACGCCGATCTTCTTGCCCGCGAGGTCCTCGGGCGCGTTGTAGGTGGAGCCCGCCTTCATGACGAGCGACTGGTTCGAGTCGTAGTACGGATCGCAGAAGTCGATCTCCGCCTGGCGTTCCGGCTTGATGGTCATACCCGAGGCGATGACATCGAACTTGCCGCCAGCCTTGAGCGTTGGGATGAGCGTGTCGAAGATCTCGGTCATGAAGACGACCTCGAGGCCCAGCTTCTCGCCGATGGCGTTCATGAGATCGACGTCGAAGCCCTCGGCCACGTCACCGTTCATCGACTCGAACGGCGGGAACGCGGTGTCAGAGCCTACCAGCAGCTTGCCTTCCTCAACCAGGACGAACTCCTCGGCGGCGGGCTCGGCGCCCTCGTCCGTGGTTCCTTCCGTGGTTTCTGGCTCTTCCTCGTCCGCCGCACAGCCGGTCAGCGCGAACATGCTGAACGCCAGTGCGAGGGCCATGAAGAGAGCTACGAACTTCTTCGCCTTGCTCATGGAGCCTCCTTTGACTGCCGGATGCCGGGGCCACCCCGTGTCCCCGTGTTACATCAGTGCATAACTATACCGCACAGAACGCACGATGCGTGAATGGCCGTCAGAATATCCGTGGATGAGCGGCGAATATGCAGTCAAGGATCAGGCCGACGGAACCAGAGCAGGGCGCGTATGCACGCAGCGCTGACCGGTGGAGCGCGATGGCCCCGACGCGTGGGCTCGGCGTCAGTCGCCCGCTGGAGTCTGCGCCACCGCGAGCTGCGGCAGGTCACCGACCCACTTCCGCCTGATCGTCTGGAGCACGCCGTCGGCGGCCATCGCGTCGAGCGTTCCGCGCACCGCGGCCTCAAGCTCGGCCGCGTCCTTGCGGACCGCGATGCCGAGAGGCTGTGCGTCGCCGAACTGTCCGGCGAACGCGATGCCGGGGTAGTCGCGTGCGATGTATGCCCCGATGACCGCCCCCGATACGACAACGTCGACGTCGCCAGCCTTGAGGGCGTCGAACCCGCCCTTGAGCGTGTCGAAGCCGGTCACGGCTCCCTCGCCCAGTTCGGCCTCGAGCGCCCAGAACGCGGCGCTGCCGGTCTGCGCGCCTACGCGCAGCGGAGCGACCTGCTCGATCGTGAGCGTGGCCACCCCGGATCCCTCGGCAGGAGCGGCGGTGAAGAACGCGGGGCCGTCGATGACGTAGCTGCCGGCAGTGGTCACATCGGCGAGGACCGCATCGGTGATCGGCACGGCGCCAAGCATCACGTCGACCGTGCCGTCCCCGAGTGCGGATGCCATGCCCGAGGGCTTCACGTCCACGACTTCGAGCCGCAGCCCGAGGCGCTCGGCGATCGCGGCTGCCACATCGATATCGATGCCGGCGTTCACGCCGTCATCAGTGCCCGCGAACGGCGGATACGACAGGTCGACGCCGACTTTGAGCACGCCGGCCTCGGCGATCACGGGAGGCTCGACCGCCGGGACGAGCGCAGGCTCCTCGGCCTTGGGCTCACAGCCGATCAGCCCGAACGCGAGCACGATCACCAGCAGCGCCACCACCGCACGAGATGCCTTCACCGGCCCGTCTCCCTCCGCACACGTTCGGTCTCGCCCGCCTGTCGCCCCGCACGGGACGATGCTTTCACCCGGCTGACCTGGTCTTTGGCCCCACACCCGCATACCGGGGCTTCCGCAAGACCGCAGTCTCACTACCGGCCCTCTCGCCCGCATCGGCCTTGCGGCTGCTGCGGACGGTACGACTTACCCCTAAGGCGCGCCATGCTCACGACGAGGCTTGGCCTCGCGCTTACGTGGGTCCTTTCGGCCGCGCCTACCTTGGACTAGGACGCTTGCGCATCCGCAACCACAGACCCGGGTGAAAGCAACTGCAGTGTAGCAGGTGTCGCGCCGCCGCTTCACGCATTCGCCCGCATCGCGCGAGCCACCACCAGCCCTCGCACGTCGGCCGCCCCTGCCGCGCGCAGCACCCGTGCGGCCGCGTCGAGCGTGGCGCCGGTGGTGAGCACGTCGTCCACCAGCACCACACGCGCCGGGATCTCCCCCTCCCGCTCCCATCCTCTCGGCCGGGCGAGGCGGAACGCGCCGGCGCGGTTGACGAAGCGCTCCTGCCTGCCGAGCGAGCGCTGGTCGGCCGCGGGCGCGGCCTCGAGCAGACGCGCTGTAGGCGCACCGGTGAGCGAGCCGAGCGCCCGCGCGAGATCCACCGCGTGGTCGAAGCCGCGGCGGCGCACCGCCGCAGGCGAGGCCGGCACCGGCACGAGCGTGCACGCGGGACCGATCCAGCCGGTGGCGCCCTCGGCGAGCATCCCGGCCAGAAGGCCCGCGTAGCGTCGCTCCCCGCCGTCTTTCAGGAGCACCACAGCGCGGGAGACAGGGTGCTCGAGCAGGGTCGCCGCGCGTGCCGACTCGAATGCGAACGTGCGGCCGCGGCACTCGGCGCACTCCGATGCACCAGCCTCCGGCGCCCCGCATCGCGCGCACGCCGCACGCGGGTCGATCGGCCGCACCTCGGCGGCGCAGGCGGTGCACAGGAGCGAGCCGGGACGATCGCACCCGGCGCATCGCGGTGGGAACACAAGATCGAGCAACGCGTGCATGCCGTCCCCTCCCCGGGGCGGACACGTCACCCCAGCAGCAGTTGCATCACCGGGATGGTCACGATCGCCCCGATCATCGTCATCAGGATCGCCGAGGCGATGAAGTCGCTGTCGAGCTCGTAGCGCTGCCCCATGATCATCAGCAGCATCATCGTCGGCACGCCGGCCTCGATCACGGCGACACGACGCGAGTCGGGGTCCTGCAGAAGCACAGCACCCAGCCCCAGGGCGACAAGCGGCAGCACCACGAGCTTCACGAGCGTGACCACTGTCGCCGGCCCCAGATACCCCTTGAGGGCGCGCGGCTTCAGGCTCAGCCCCACCGAGATCATGATCACCGGTATGACCACGTTACCGATCGCATCCAACCAGGATGTAACCAGATCCGGCAGTGGAACAGGTCTGAGCAGCAACGCCGCGGCCAGCGCGAGGAACGGCGGGAAGGTCACGATCTCCTTGAGCGGGTTCACCTTGACCTGTTGCGCGCCGTAGAAGCCGGCCACGAGCGAGCCCACGGAGATCACGGCCGCGGTGTTGCCGAACACGTCGGAGAAGATGGCGCGCACAAGGCCAGCGTCACCCATGAGCGCCGAAGCGACCGGGTAGCCCATGTAGCCCGTGTTGCCGAACACGCACGCCATGATGAACGCGCCGGCCGTGGGCCCCTCGAGCTTGAGCAGCCGTGCGAGCAGCCATCCGATGCCGAGGCCCACGAGCGCCACCGCCCAGGCGATCGCCGGCAGCATCGCGAGGCGCGCGTCGATGTCGGCGCGGTAGACCGAGCTGAAGATGAGCGCGGGCAGCGCCACGTACATCAGCACCGTGTTGAGGGGCCGCGAGTCTGCGGCGGACAGCAGCCCTGTGACACGCAGGACCACGCCGATGGCGACCAGCGCGAGCAGGCCGCCGATCACGCCGATCAGACTGCCGACGTCCACCGCACTCGCCTAGCCGAGCTCGTGGAGCGCGCCCGTGCCGCAGCACGCCTCGGCGAGCGACTCGCCGTACGGCGCGCGCGCGATGCCGCGCTCGGTCACGATCGCGGTCACGTACGCGGCGGGCGTGACGTCGAACGCCGGGTTGTATACCTCGATGCCCGGAGGCGCGATGCGCAGCCACGCGTCGAACTGGTACGCGCCGCCCTTGCGGGTGAGCTGCATCTGGTGGCCTTTGGTCATGCCGAGGGCGTAGGTGCCCGTCTGCGTGAGCATGTCGAGCGCCCGGGTCTCCTCGGGCGTGTGCGGTTCGATGACCCCGGAGGCCGTCACGCCGGTGACCTCACGCTCGTCGCGCTCCTCGATGACGATCTCGTCACCGGATGCCAGCGTGAGGTCCACGGTGGATGACGGCGCGGCCACGTAGAACGGGATGCCGTGCTCCTTGCAGAGCACCGCAAGCCCGTACGTGCCGATCTTGTTCGCCACGTCGCCGTTGGCGGCGATGCGGTCGGCGCCCACGATCACCGCGTCCACCAGCCCGCGACGCATCACGCTCGCGGCCATGTTGTCGGTGATGAGCTTGAACGGCACGCCGGCCATCCGGAGCTCCCAGGCCGTCAGACGCGCGCCCTGCAACACCGGACGCGTCTCGTCCACCCACACCTGCGCGACCTTGCCCTGCGCGTGCGCGGTGAAGATCACGCCGAGCGCGGTGCCGAAGTACGCGGTGGCGAGCGAGCCCGCATTGCAGTGCGTGAGGATGCGCGATCCGGGATCGAAGAGTGTGGCGCCGTGCTCGCCCATCGCGCGATTACGCTCATCGTCCTCGTCGCGCACACGCAGCGCCTCGGCGAGCAGGAGCGGACGCAGCGCATCGAGCCCCACGCCCGCGTTCGCGCGCGCGAAGCGCTTCATGCGCTCGGCGCCCCACATGAGGTTGACCGCTGTGGGCCGCGTGGAGGCGATCTCGCCAGCCACGCGGTCCAGCTCGTCCAGGTACGTGTCGACCTCGGCGATGTCGACACCGTCGGTCTCCGACCAAAGCGCGACCGCGAGCGCGGCCGCAACCCCGAGTGCGGGCGCGCCACGCACGGCCATGCCGGCGATGGCGGCGCACACGCCCTCGTAGGTGTTGCACACGAGCAGGTCGCCTACCAGCGGCAGACGGCTCTGGTCGATCATGCGGACGGTGCCGTCCTCCCACCAGATGGTGGGCGGGATGTTGCCGAGTGAGACCATGCTAGATCGTGCCCTCCTGCCAGGAGCTCAGGTAGCGCTCCTGCTCCTCGGTGAGGGAATCGATCTTCACGCCCATGCTCTCAAGCTTGAGTTCGGCGATCGCCTGGTCAATCTCCACCGGCACCTCATACACGCCCGGCTCGAGCTCGGCGGCCTGGTTGACCATGAACTCAGCGCACAGCGCCTGGTTGGCGAAGCTCATGTCCATGACCGAGGCCGGATGACCCTCGGCGCACGCAAGGTTCACGAGGCGGCCATCGGCGAGCAGGAAGATGCGGCGGCCGTCCGCCATCACGAACTCCTCCACCAGCGGACGGACCTCGCGGGTCGACACGGCCTTCTCACGCAGGTGCGGGATGTTGATCTCCACGTTGAAGTGGCCGGAGTTGGCGATGATGGCGCCGTCCTTCATGGCGTCGAACGCCCCCGAGTCGATGACGTTGATGTCGCCGGTCACGGTCACCCAGATGTCGGCCTGCGCGGCGGCCTCCACGGCCGGCATCACGCGGTACCCGTCCATGACGGCCTCGAGCGCCTTGAGCGGATCGACTTCGCACACGATCACGTTGCCGCCGAGGCCCTCGGCACGCGACGCGATACCGCGACCGCACCAGCCGTACCCGGAGACGACCACGGTGCGGCCGGCGATCAGGCGGTTGGTGGCGCGGACGATGCCGTCGATCGTGGACTGGCCGGTGCCGTAGCGGTTGTCGAAGAGGTGCTTGGTGTTGGCCTCGTTCACCGCCACGATCGGGTACTTGAGGGCGCCGTCGTCGGACATCGCCGCCAGGCGGATGACGCCCGTGGTGGTCTCCTCGGTGCCGCCGATGATGTGCTCGATGACCTCAGGACGGTCGGCATGGATGCGGCCCACGACGTCGGCGCCGTCGTCCATGGTGACCTGGGGCTTGTGGTCGATCGCCGCGTCGATATGCGCGTAGTAGGTCTCGGTGTCCTCGCCCTTGATGGCGTAGGTGCGGATGCCGTAGTGCTCCACCAGCGCGGCCGCCACGTCGTCTTGCGTGGAGAGCGGATTGCTGGCGCAGAGCACCACGTCGGCGCCACCGGCCTTGAGGGTGCGCATGAGGTTGGCGGTCTCGGTGGTGACGTGCAGGCACGCGCTGATGCGCACGCCATCGAGCGGCTTCTCCGCCTCGAAACGCTCACGGATGGTGGCGAGCACCGGCATGTCGGCGTCGGCCCACTCGATGCGCGCCTTGCCGGAATCGGCCAGCGTGAGGTCCTTGACGTGATGATCCATGGGGAGTCCTTTCGTATGCATCGGCGCGAAGGCCGCCGATTGAGGTCGCGACCTCATAGGATACCAGGTCGCGTGCTGTGGCGTGGGCGGATCGCGCCCTACCGGCGACCGGATGGCACCAGGTACTCGGCGGTGTCTTTGAGCGCGGCCCGGTAGAGCTCGGGAGTGCTGGTGGCGCCGATGAGCTCGAACGCCCGCACCGCCTCGCGCTTGCGCTCGAGCGCCTCGGGAGAGCCCTCCACGCGCACCGGTGCCAGTCGCAGCCACACCGGCAGGTAGTACGCGTACACCTTGAACGAGTGCACGCGACCGCCTGCCCGCTTTGACGCCTCAGCGATCGCCTCGGCCACGAGACCGTGGTCGGGATGGTTGCGGTAATCGCCGTCCATCAGGCGGTCCGACGCGTAGGGCGCGATGGCGAACCAGTCGGTCACGCCCTCTGTCTCGCCGAGGGCGGCGAGCTCGTCTGTGAGCGCATCCACGTCGATGTCGGTGTCGAAGAAGCCGTCCTCGCCCTGCGATGCGGCCGCGCCGAGGTATACGACGTCATCCGCGCCGAGCACGTCCATGGCGGCCTGATACTCCTCGCGGCGGGCGAGCCCGAAGTCCCACTCATCCATGTCGCCGTCGCCATCGAGGTCACGCCCATGCTCCTCGGCCCACCACTCCACGTAGGAGCTCGCGTTGCCGTCGGTCACGAGCACCACGACCACCCGCTTGCCGGCGATATCCTGCTCGGCGATGGTCTGCGCCATCGCGTAGGTCTCGTCGTCGGGATGCGGGCTCACCACGATCGCCACGTCCTCCGCGATCGGTGGCGCCGAGGCGCTCCGCAGGCCCACCGAGAGGGTGAGCGTGCCGTGCGCCAGCAGCAGCGCCACCAGCCCGATGGCGGCCCATCGGACGACACGGCGGAGCAGAGGTGCGTGTACGGATGGCTCGGAAGTCATTCGCGTATGATAACACTGCCCTGCAGCCGGACGACCCACCGGGAGCGTGACCCACACAGATGTCAGCATCGACCGCAACCGCACAGCCAGCGCCAGACGCCGCACCTCCCGTGAGGAAGGAGCGCATCGTCTCCCTCGACGCCGCACGCGCCATCGTCGTGGCGCTCATGATCTTCATGGACCACCCGATGATCGCGGCCGCGCTGCCCACGTTCCTCGTGCACCCCGAGTGGGACGGCTTCCGTCTCCCCGACTTCGTGTTCCCCGCGTTCATCTTCATGGCGGGCGTGTCGCTCGCCTTCTCCGTCGGCAAGAAGAAGGAGTTCAGCTACCGCGACTCGGTGCTACCGTTCCTGAAGCGTATCGGGATGCTCTTCGGGATCGGCCTGGGGCTCAACTTCCTCAAGTACGGCGTCTCCAAGGGGGCGGCGGGGCTGGTCTTCCACCCGCTGCGCTTCATGGGCGTGCTCCAGCGCATCGCGCTCTCGTCCCTCATCGCGTGGCCGTTCGCGCGTTCGCGCCGCACCACGGTGCTCGCGGTCGCGGCGGCTCTGCTGGTGGCGCACGCCGCCGTGCTCATGCTCGTGGCGATGCCGGGCGGCGAGGCTGGCGCGCTCGACTCAAAGACCGAGAACATCTCCGCGTACATCGACCGGGCCGTTCTCGGCGAGCCGCACACCTACGGCGGCCGGGGCTACGACCCCGAGGGCGTCCTCGGCACGCTGAGCTCGGGCGCACAGGCGCTCCTCGGCCTGTTCGTGGGTCAGTGGCTGGTGGCGTTCCCGAAGGACAAGAAGCGGTTGCTGCAGCTGCTCGGGATCGGCGTGCTGTGGACGGTGCTCGGCGCGGCCCTTGGCGGCGTCATCCCCGTGAACAAGCAGCTGTGGACGCCCACGTTCGTGCTCGTCTCCTCCGGCGTGGCCACCATGAGCCTCGTCACGCTTTACTGGATAGCCGACTATCTGGGCCAGAAGCGCTGGTTCGAGTGGCTGGTGCCCCTCGGCCGTAACGCGCTGCTGATCTACATCCTCTCCAACGTGCTGCTCGTGGCCATGCGGGTGACCGGCGTGTTCCCCGGCGCCGCCGAGGCGCTGTCGGGATCCATCCCCCCGGTGCTCGCGACACTCACGTTCCAGGTGGCCGAGGTGGCGATGTGGTTCGTGGTGGCCTCGTGGCTCCACAGGCGGAAGATCTACTTCAAGATCTGACACCGTCCGCATGTCCCACGACACACGAAGGCCCGCGGATGATCCGCGGGCCTTCGTGTGTCGTGGGCGGCCGCCTACGGGTTGGGCGGCGGCGTGTACTCGAAGAACCCTGCGCCTGTCTTCCGGCCGAGCTTGCCCTGCGCCACCAGCTCGCGCAGCAGTGGACGCGGCGCGTACGCCTCGTCCTGCAGCCGCGCATGCATGTCATCCATGATGCTCACGACCACGTCAAGACCGATGAGATCGGCGAGCGCGAGCGGACCCATCGGGTGGTTCAAGCCGAGCCTGATCGCCTCGTCGATGTCCGCGGCCGGCGCGGCCTTGTCCTCAAGCTCACGGACCGCCTCGTTCAGCAGCGGCATAAGCACACGGTTGACCACGAATCCCGGACCGTTGGCCACCCGGATGGGGGTCTTGCCGAGCGCGAGCGACAGGTCGAACAGAAACGCGTCGGTCTCATCGGTGGTCTCGGGGGCCCGGATGATCTCGACGAGCTTCATGCGCGTGGGCGGATTGAAGAAATGCATCCCGCCGAAGCGGCCCGGCTTCTCGAGCACCGCCGAAAGCACATCGAGCGGCAACGACGACGTGTTGCTCGCGATCACGCATGTGTCCGAGACGATCGGTTCGATGGCCTTGAGCTCGGCGATCTTGGCGTCGGTGTCCTCAACGATCGCCTCGAGCACCAGATCGCACTCGGCAAGCGCATTCTGGTCGTCGGCGATGGTGAGGCGCGCAGTCGCGCGGGCGAGCTGGTCCTCATCCATCACGCGTCCCAGGCGGCCGATGACCTTCTCGCGCGCAACGCCGAGGCGTTCGAGCGAGCGCCCGACCCACACCACGCGCTGTCCGCGTGAAAGGAAGAGCTCGACAAGGCCGCGCGCCATCACGCCCGAGCCGAGCACGCCGATCGTATAGCAGACACCCTCCTCGGCGGACGAGAACGACAGCATGTCTCCCACCGTGGTGGGCAGGTCGCGCTTCACGACCGCGAAACCGCCCTGGGGACGTGCAACAAGCGTGCACCAGTACGGCACGTCCTCGTGACCGAGTGAGGGCACGGTCACCTCGGTGACCGCGACGACCTCCCCCGATTCGGTGGGCTGCTCGACCAGGGCGATCCGGCAGAACGTGCACTCATCGATGGGGTATGAGTAGCGGGCGCCGCATGACGGGCATGAACGTGTGATCATCACGGCCTCCCCAGGACCTGGACGGCACAGGTGCCGCCCACGCCTCCGACGTTGTGCGTCACAGCGACACCGGCGCCTGCGACCTGCCGGTCGCCTGCCTCGCCGCGCAGTTGGCGAACGGCCTCGTAGACCTGGCCCACACCGGTGGCGCCGATGGCGTGACCTCCGGCCTTGAGACCACCGCTCACATTCACCGGCATCGACCCGCCGAGCGCGGTCTGGCCGTTGCGGATGAGATCGACCGCCTCGCCCGGCGCGGCGAGCCCGAGGTCTTCCATGGCGACGATCTCGGCGATCGTGAAGCAGTCGTGCACCTCGGCGAGATCGACATCGGCCGCTGTGATCTCCGCCTGCCGGTACGCCTCCTCCGCCGCCACGCGCGCGGCGATGAAGCTCGTGTGATCGTCGCGCTGGGCGAGCGAGATCACGTCGGTCCCCACAGCCGAGCCGAGGATCGGCACGCCGCGGCCACCGCGCGGGTCACGTGAGATGATCGCGGCGGCAGCACCATCGGACACCGGGCAGCAGTCGAACAGCCGCAGCGGTGCGGCCACGGTGGCCCCGGCATCGATATCCGCCTGGGTCACGACCTTGTGATGGAAGTGCGCGAGCGGGTTGCGCCGCGCGTTCTCGTGGTTCTTGAGGCTGATGAGCTCGAAGTCGCGCGTGCGCGTGCCGTAGCGCTGCATGTGACGCTGCGCCACGAGCGCATAGGTCGCGGGGAAGTTGAGTCCCTGCGACTGGTCGAGGAGCACGTCGCCCGCCATACCGATGTTGCGGGTCTGCTCGGCACCCGGCCGGCCGGACAGCCGCTCCACGCCCACCACGAGGATGGCGTCATACGCTCCGAGCATCGTGACCGCCTGGTGTATGGCAACGCCACCTGAGGCACACGCGGCCTCCACGCGCCACGACGGTATGTGCAGCCCCGGGAAGAGCCCCATGACCACCGAGCCGAGGTGCAGCTGCGACTCGTTCGGCCCACCGAGGAAGTTGGCCACGATGACCGCACCGATGTCATCGATGCTCATGTCGGCATCGGTGAGCGCGCCGAGGATGGCCTCGTGCGCGAGACGCGGCATCGGGTGGCTCGAGGGACCGAAGCGGGTCTTCCCCACTCCAATGACGTATGCACTCACGGTGTGTGCTCCCTACCTGGACAGCGGTTCTGTGATCGAGCTTACAGCGCGTCAGAGGCGCGCGAGTATACCACTCACCAACGATGCGAGCCGTGGCGCAGCTGCGGCGGACATCGCGAGGACCTCCTCGTGTCCGTGCCCGCTCCCCGCTGCCACGTTGGTGACGAGCGAGAAGCCGAGCACCCGCATCCCCGCGTGCACGGCGGCGATCACTTCGGGCACGGTGGACATGCCGACAACGTCGGCCCCGAGCGTCCGCAACATGCGTACCTCGGCGGGCGTCTCGAACGTGGGGCCGCTGAGCGCGGCGTAGACACCGTCAACAAGCGGGATGTCCTGCTCGGCCGCCACAGCATGCGCGAGCGCGCGGAGCTCGGGCGTGTACGCGTCGGCCATCACGGGGAAGCGCGGGCCGAACTCCTCGGCGTTGGGACCGATCAGCGGATTGGTGAACATCATGTTGATGTGGTCGTTGAGGAGCACGATCGAGCCCGGCTCGAGTCCTGTGGCCACGCCGCCAGCCGCGTTGGTGACCACGAACGTGTCGGCGCCGAGCAGCCGGGCCGCACGGACGTAGCTCGCCAGGAGCGACATCGGGTGACCCTCGTAGAAATGCACGCGCCCCTGCATGATGAGCAGCGGCACGGAACCGGCGTGTGCGAACACGAACCGGCCCGCGTGGCCCTGCACGGTGGGCGGCGGGAAGCCCGGAACCTCGGCGAAGGACACGGCGGACACCACGTCCACACCATCGACGACGCCCTCAAGACCGCTGCCGAGGATGACCAGCGCCCGCGGCGTGACGCCGCCCGACCGCGGGTGCAGCGCGTCCGCGATACCCTGCGCGACACCCACGCCGTCGCCTGGTGCTGCATGAATGCTCATCTTGCGACCTCCTCGATCACGGCTATCATCGCCTCGGCCTGTGACGCAAGGGAGTGCCCGAGCGCCTGTGCCCGGCACGCCTCCGCATATGCGTTCTTGCCCCGTGCGAGCACGAGTCCCACCGCGTCGGCAAGCGCCTCAGGGTCATCCGGCGGCACGAGTTCACCGCACGCGGGCGCATCGATCGCTTCCGGGATGCCACCAACGCGCGTTCCCACGCAGGGCGTACCGCACGCCATCGCCTCCAGCAGCACCATCCCGAGCCCCTCGGCCCTGCTTGGTAACACGAACACGTCGACCGCCGCCATCCATCGGGCGAGCGTTGGCGCGTCGAGACGGCCGGTGAACGTCACGCGGTCCTCCGCGTCGGCCACCGCATGGTCAGCGGCGCGCTCGGTCACGCGAGACCGCAGGGCTGCCTCACGTGGCCCAGCCCCCACGAGCACGAGCCTGTCGGGGCCTCCGGCGCCGAGGCGGCCGAAGAACGCGTCGATCAACACGTCGACGCCCTTACCATCGGTGAGCGCACCCGCGAAAAGCGCGAGCCGCTCGCACGGGTCGATACCGAGAGCCTCGCGCGCCGCGTCATCGGGCGTGAACACGCGGGTGTCCACGCCCATATCCACCACCGAAGCATCATCGGCGCGCTCGAGCAGACCGGCACCGGCGAGCAGCGCGGCGAGAGCCCGCGAGACGGCGACCACTCGGTCCGCCCGCGCAATCGCGCGCCGCGACGCGCGTGCCAGCACATCGCCGCGCTGCACCGACGTGACATCGGTGCCATGCGCCACGAGCACCAGCGGCGCCTTCGCGCGCCGGGCGGCCAGCCGGGCGATCGCGGCGGTGGGATAGAGGTAGTGGCCGACTACGGCATCGAACGCCCCGGGGCGACCGGCCTTCCATGTCCGCAGCGCAAGGCGCGCGTACTTGCCGAGCGCCGCAACGGCGCCACCACGCGCGTCGGTGTTCGCCACCACCTCGACAGTGGCTCCGGTCTCCCTCAGTGCGCGCACGTGACGCTCCACGAAGATGCCGAAGACCGGCTCGTCAGGCGACGGCCACATGTTGGACACGAGCAGGATGCGTGGCCCGTCAGCATGCCGCGGACGAACGGATGTCATCACGCGCCATCGGCGCCGGTGGCACCGTCTTCCACACCCCGCCCGATCAGCAGCGCTGCCGTGCGGCTCGAGGCAAGCAGTGACCCGGTTCCCGGAGGCGGCCCGGTGAGGATGCGCCGGGTGACGCTCGTGCGCCAGGCCGCACCGAGAGCGCGCTCGAACCACCCGTACACGCGACCGGGGACACTCAGCGCCCACACACCGGGGGCGCGCTCGCGCCGGACGCGTTCGGACACCTCGCGCTCCCAGTACTGTGCACCAAGCCCGGCCTGGATGCCCGCCAACACGAAGAAGAACACAGCGCCGCGGGGGTGTTGGAACGCGTTGCTGGTGAGTGCGTTCAGCGCAAACGCGATCAACCCGGCAGTGAGCGCGGCGTTGACGAAACGGGCGCGCAGGTCCCCGCCCATCCTGGGACCGTAGAACGCACCCATCCGGCAGGCCATGAAGACCGTCGCGGCGAACGCGACGCCACCGACCACCCCTACCTCGGCGGCCACCTGGAAGTACGACTGATGCGCCCCGTAGTACACGACGCCGATGCCCAGTTCCGGATGCCTAAGCGCGGTCGTCGCGAACACGTCGTACCACCTACCGAGCCCATAGCCCACGATCGGGCTGTCCTTGAGAGCCGCACCCGCAACGCGCCAGAGCGACATGCGGTAGCTCGCGGTGCCCTCGAGCGAGAAGATCGACAACACGCGCGCAAGCGCTCCCGGCACGATCGGTATCAGCGCGGCCCCGCCCGCCAGGAACGGCAGCAGCAGCTTCGTGTCGATCATGAGCACGGCGACCAGCAGGCCCACCGCGAGCGCAAGCCAGCTGCCGCGGGTGTAGGTGAGCAGCAGCGCCATGGCCTGCACCACGAGCAGACCTGCGGCCACGTAGCGGAAGAACCTGCGCTCGACGAACACCAACGCGAGCGTGGCAGCGAACAGCAACACGAGGAACTCGGCGTAGAAGTTGGGGTTGTCGAACGTGGAGAACACCCGTGTGGCCACCGTGGGCTCGAGGCCCTGGATGCCGATCTGCGCGGTAGGCCGCACGTACTGCACCAGCCCCTGGCCGACCGTGACCGACCCGGACAGCGTGATGACCCACAGGAGCAGCCGCCGCCCGATCGGACGGGTCGTGACCGTGGCAACGACGTAGACCAGGAGCACGTAAGCCGCATAGCGGACCCACGTTGCGAACACCACTGTCTCAGCGCCGGTGAACACCATGCTCACCAGCGACCACCCGAGGAACACGAGCGCGGGCACCTCGAAGCCTACCCTCGGGACACGCTCGGCGCCCGAACGCGCCATGAGCGGAAGCCAGAGCGCGAGCGCGATGACGATGGTCACGATGACCGCATCGAGACCGATGCCGCCCACGGTGACCGTGCCCGGAACGACCGGCACGACCGCTGAGAGCAGCAGTACGCCGAGCAGAGCGACCAGCTCGGCCGGACGCATGCGGGACTCGGCGTGGGTCACTCGTCGACCTTTGTGATGGACAGCACGCGGACGTTGGACTGGAAGTGCGGGAACTGCATGTCGAACGTCATGTTCTGACGGATCTTCTCGGTACCCATGGTCACGCCGTTCTCGGTGAAGTGCCCCGTGCCGCGGACGACGACAGTGATGCGCTGCGATGAGGGGCTCACCGTCATGACAGCTTTGCCCTCGGCGTCGTACACCTCGCGCTCGTAGGGGCCGACCTCGAGCGACTCGAGCGTGCCCATCACGCCGAGACCGCCCACGCGGCTGACCTCCTGGCCGAGCTCGTACTGGATCCCGCTGATCTCGGTCACGACACCCGTTGCCACGATCTCGATGGTGTCCTCACCTCCGGCCGGGGCGATGCTCGATCCTACCGACGAGCCGAACAGCACGTTCGCGAGGGCTGCGACGAGCGCGACCACGACCAGCACGGCGACAAGGTCGACCGGATTGACCAGACCGAAGAGCCGCTTCTTCTCATCGAGAAGCTTCACGTTTCCTCCTAGCAGACAGGTAACGACCGGCGCGGACGAGCGCCAGACGCGTGTTCACATGATCGTCCAAGTATAGCCGTAGGCTCCGGACACACGAACCCATCCGTTTCCGTCACGGCAAGAGCTGCGTGACACGCGCGCTGACCTCGTGGCGCACCACTCCCGAGCCTCCGCCCACCACGACGGTGCCGATGGCGGCGCCCTTCGACTTGATAAGCGACTCGGTCGAGGGGCCGAGCACCGCACCGTTGGTGAGGAGCATGACGCCGTCAGCCTGCGAGAGGTACGAGCCGAGACACAGGGCATCGGCGATCGATACCCCTGATGCCATCCCCATGCGGCTCCACGATGCCCCATCGCCCGCCGCGAGCTGCGCAAGCGCTACCGCAGTGTCGTAGCGATCGGCACCGGCCGCGCGCTCGACCGTGCGGCCGGTGGCCGCGAGATCCCGCTCCACGTCAGCCGAGACCACTCCCGTACCGCCCGCGATCCACGCCGGTGCTCCGGCAGGGCCACCGGCCTCTGCGATCGCCGCTGTGATGGTGGCGGGCACACTCTCCCGCTCAACATACGCGATGGGCCACCGGCGACCGGCCGCCACCGCCGAACCCGCGGCGGCGTCCACGAGCGCGTACCCGTTGGCGACCACGAGACCACCATCGTACGAATCGCCGAGGCGCCCGGCCACGGCGCGGATCACGGCTGCCGAGGTCTCATACCGATCGGCGCCCGAGTAGCGCGTGACCCCGTCGCTGCCGAACATGGTGCGCAGACGCTCTTCGACCGCCTCGCTCACCACACCCGTGCCCCCCACGATGATCACGTGCCTGAAGCCGCGCGAGGCGTTGCGGAGCCACTCGTCTGTCTGAACCGGGAGTGCGTCGCGCCGGGTGAGCACAAGCGGGGCGTCATAGGCGCCACAGAGCGACGACGCGAGGAGCGCGTCGGCGCCCTCGCCTCCCGCCACGACCACGTAGCCGCCCGGCCGCGGATAGCCACCGGCCGCATCCGCGATCGCAAGCGCCGTGGCGTAGCGGTCGGCCCCCGCGAGTCGCACCACGCGCGGGTCGTAGACCACCTGCCCCGACGTGCGGACAGGGTCCATGGCCGTCGGGATGCCGACTCCCTGCCCGCGCACCACGTTCACCGACTCGACCCATCTACGCTCGTACGCCGGGCAGGTGGTGTGGTACTCGGTCTCGACGCGATACGTACCCGCGGCAAGCGTACCCGGCACGTACTGCTCCGAGTACCGGTACGACTGACCGGGCTCGGTGGCGATCTTGTAGCGCACCGACTCCTTCACGAGCGCGCCGGATGGCGCGTAGACGCGGAAGCGCAGTGTACCCGTGACCTGCACGTTGCCGGCGTTGCTCACGTACACCGAGGCGTACATACCGTCGCGGTAGACGTTCACCGTGGCATTCGTTCGCCCATCGCGAACGAGCACGCCGGGCCTTCCGCCCTCGCCCGCAGCCCACTCGATCGCCGACTCGATGTATGCCCCGGCGATGTCCAGCTGACGGACCCCATCGGAGTTCGTCTTCACTCCGATGCCATCCTGGTTCCAGACGAAGTCGACCGGCGAGAAGTAGAAGTGCACAGCGCGACCGCTCAGGTAGGTCGCCCGCACCGCGCCCGGCGCACCGGAGAGGTTGTAGTTGGCCGAGCCGGTCGGCGCCGACGTCTGCGTGAGACCCAGGAACTGCACCGTATTGGTGTTGCCCTTGAGAAGTCGCACGTACTCGATCCAGGCGCCGCGATTCCGGTCGTCATCGCGCCGCAACCGCAGATCGTCGGTGTCCAGTCCGCGACCCGCGAGAATCGCCCGCGCCCCGGTCACGATTGGGTCGGTCGCGGCCGGGTCGAGCGAGAATTCGAAGGCGCCGACATCATCGATGAAGCGCGCCTGATGGACCTCGGAGAGTGGGCCCCACTCCCAGAGCTCGCTGTTCATGAGCTTCACGTAGTGGTCGGCCACCTCGCCGCCGCCCTCACCGGGCGCGACACGGGACGAGGCGTACGGGACCACGAGGCCCCCGCCCTCGGCGACGTACCGTGTCAGGGTACGTGACGCCGTGGTGGACATGCCGAACACCCACATGCAGACGACCACATCGTACTGACGCAGCACATCGATCCGCTCGAGATCGGCATCGGAGATGAACGCGAGGTTCCAGCCCTTGCCGTCGAGGTAGTCGTACAGCACGTCCTGCTTCTCGAGGATGGCGTACCCGCGGCCGTACGTGTCGCACCACGCGTCCGACGCCGTGGAGTACACGATCGCGACGTCGAGGGCGGGGGCGGCACACGCGCGATCAGGAACGCTGTCCGGTATCCCCGCGATCAGCACCGATGCCATCACCAGTGTCGCGCACACGCGCCGGAGTCCGGGTGTCACCCGCATGCGGGTCTCCTCTCGCGAGCCATGTGTGCCCCGGGTACGCCGGGCACACCCACACCGCATCCGCTACTCGCAGGCCTCGTTCATCTTGCCCTCGACCCATCCCGAGAGGACGCCCTCTCCTCCGGCGATGACGATGCGTGACGTAGCCTGCCCCACCACGCCTACCGAGCAGTCGGGTAGCGCGTAGTTGCGGGCGAACACGATCGGATTCTTGTTGTAGCCGGCCACAGGGCCGAGCGCCAGCGCGTCGATGAGCGACTCACCTGAAGCGACACACACGCTCCCGGCGTTGAAGCCCTCCTTCGAGAGCAGGTACGCGCTCAGCAGTTGCGCCGACTCATACCGGTCGGCGCCCGCTCCGATGCGCGTCCCGCCGGGCAGGCTGGCGAGCACGGCATCGCTCACTGCACCGGTGCCGCCGAGCACGAGTGTGGAAACCGGCTTGATGGCCGAAAGGGCGGCCGCCGACTCGGGTGGCACGGAGCCCGGCCGCACCGGGATGATCGGAAGGCTGTGCTGGTACGCGAAGGCCGAGGCGGCGACGGCGTCGGCGAGCTCGATGCCGCTCACGACGATCGCACGGTTCGTGGACGGCTTGAGCCGCTTGACCTCAAGGGCCACCTTCTGCGCGGTGCCGTAGCGATCCGCTCCGGCCAGACGCACCACGCTCGTGACCGACGAGATCGCGTCAAGCTCGCTCGCAACAGTGGCCGACACCACACCGGTGCCTCCCACGATGTACACCCTGGAGACGCCCGCGTTCCTGATCCAGTCGGCGACGCGGGTGTCGAGCGCGTTACCCGGGGTGAGCAGAACGGGGACCGAGCGCACCTCTCCGGTCGCACTGCCTACCGCACCTGCAAGCGATGAGGCCGCAAGCGCGTCGGCCGGCGCGGTACCTGAAGCGATGATGACGGTACCCGAGCTGGCGCCGATGCGCTGCGCGGCCTTGATCGCCGTCTCGTACCGGTCGACGCCGGCTACACGCACCGTCTTCGGGTTCACGTAGATCCAGCGGTCCTGGTACGTGAAGCCCACGGCACGCTTGAACCGGTCCATGTTCGTGCTGCCCTCGATGTACGTGACGTAGCCAGTAGGGCTCGTGAACGCGACCTTCATGATGCGCCCGGACACCCCGCGCTCGACCACCCGGACGTTCGCGATGGGGTCGGGCACCGAGGCGGCGGGGACTCCCTGGGCGAGCAGCCGCGTGCGAAGATCGCTCGCCGTCAGCTGCTTGGATTGCCATGTGTGGGCGCTCGATCCCGCAAGGAGCTCGTAGGGATCCGGCACGCCGCGCAGATGCGGCTCCTCAGCGGTCCACACGTTCTCGCTGTTCTCGGTATGCCCTCCGGAGGTGGACATGAAGTACGTGCGGACCATAGCACCATCGTAGGTGACGACCCTGCCCTGCGTGGCGTCGACCGCGTCGTTGGTACGTTGCGTCTCGTGCGCGGTGGTGCTCGCCCGGTCCTCACCGCGGGAATGGCCGCCGTAGACCTGGTCGGCGGTCGTGGTGAAGAGTTCGGTCTTGGGGGTGGTCCACGAGTACGCGCGTGCCGCCACTGCCTGCGCCTTGAGCGCCTCCATGTGGAAGAACGACGGGGACTCCCTCGGCACGACGCCGTACAGGTAATCACGCATGCTCACGCGGTTGATGAGCTTTATCGCGCCACCGCTGGCGGTGAGGCGGAGTTCACCACGGAAGCGCACGTAGGTGTGGCTGTACTGCCCCGTCCCCTCCTTGACCTGGGTGAGACGCGGCGAACCGCCCTCACCCCACACGGCGAAGGGCTCGGTGAACACCTGGGTCGATCCATCGGGGAGCCTCCAGGTGATGGAGCTGCCCGACGCGGTGAACGTGGACCATCCGTCCGGGGCGTAGTAGACCCTTCCCGGGGAGACGTACACCACGAGCCGTGTACCCGCGTACCCTGGCCTGACCGACCAGGTGGCTTTGGTGTACCCGGCGTTCGCGCTCGTGGCCGCGCCGTCGACGTTGACATCGCGCGACGGTTCGACCGTGGGCCAGATGACCACTTGCGCCTTCGGGTCACGCCCGGCGTTCCCGTAGTAGTACCGGAGGATGTAGTCGTACTTGTAGCCATGCTCGGCGAAACCCTTTGCGCCGTACTGGCTCATACCGAGGCCATGGCCGTATCCACGGCTCGTGAAGCTGAACGTCGTCTCGGCGGACGCGGTCGGCGCGGCGATGAGTCCGAGCGTCGTGCTGAGGATGAGGCCGAGTGCTGCGAACAGGATCCGGCGTGTCTTCGTCTCGTGCATCACGTCCACCTTGTCTCCGGGTCCCGCCGTCATCGTCTATTGGCCGGTAGCCGCCTCCGTGGCACGCCAGTCCTTGCCGACGACCACCAGCACGTCGGTCGAGAACGAGTACATACCCCGCGACTGTACGACGCGCCCGCGATCGAGCTTGGACACCACGAGATCAGCGGCGGAGCTGTCCTCACCGCTGTACACCACGAGCGTCTCGTCGTACACGAACTGATCGGCGTTCCCGACCTCTCCCACAGCAAATCCGGAACCAGTGAGCGCCGCGGCCGCCTCGCTGGCAACGCCCTCGATGCCGGCTCCGTTGCGCACGGTCACGGTCACATCACCCGGCAGGAGCGTGGGAGGCTCCTCCGGGAGCGGCTCGGCGCGCTCTCCCGCCTCGATGCGTGCGAGCATCTCGGAGAACGCATCGTCATCGATGACGATGTACGAACCGCCGCCGATGGTCTGCGGAGTGCCTGGCATGGTCACGGTCTCAAGGTCGTCGGGATCCATGCCCTTCATCTGGTTGGCTATGCGCAGCATGTCGCCCACCGACAGATCGGTGTACATCGCATCGGCCACGGCCTCGATCGCCGACGGCAGCCGCAGCAGGTTCGCCGGCTTCTGCATCTCGACCAGGACCGCCTTGAAGAACGTCTGCTGGTTGCGGATGCGCTGCAGGTCGCCTTCGGGGAACTGCCGTGAGCGCACGAACGTGAGCGCGTGCGCGCCATCAAGGTACTGGACGCCCTGCTCGAGCCTGGCCGCTGCCTCGACGTGGTTCGCGGCCTTCATGTCATAGATGTCCTCAGGGACGTCGACGGTCACACCGCCGAGGGCATCCACGATCTGCTTGAAACCGGCAAAGTTCACCTCGGCGTAGTGGCTGATCGGCAGACCGGTGAGTTCGGACACGGTCTCGATCGCGAGCGCCGGACCGCCGTACGCATGGGCAGCGTTGATCTTCGTGGTGCCGTGCCCGGGGATGTCCACCCGGGTGTCTCGAGGGATCGACAGCATCGTCACCCTGTTCTGCGGCGGATCGATGCGGGCGACGATAAGGGTGTCCGAGCGCGACTCCTCGCCCAGCTCGCGGGCGTCGACACCCATGATGAGCATGTAGAACGGGTCGTCCCGACGCTCCGGCTCAGCCGCCTTCAGCACCTCGGTGACCTCATCACTGATCGTGGCGGAGTCGGCCATGCGCTTGTTGAGGCCGCCCACCCACACGCTGCCGAACACCGCAGCGGCGACTATGGCGATGAGCACGGTCAGTCCGCAGCCCATCACGACGTGCTTGCGACGGCGGGCCATACGTGCGCGCTCGAGCACGTCGCCGTGCGATCTGCGCCGCACGTGGTCGCGGCGGCTCTCGGTGGACGGCGTGACCGGCTCCACCCGCAGGCCCGCACGCGCCGGATCCCTGCGCCTGCGTGACGAGGAGCGGACCGACGTCCGCCGACCCGATGCTGAGTGCCTACCCACGGGCATCACCCTGCCTGCGGGGGCGCGCCACCGACACGATACGGTCTACGAGGTCGCTAACATCGCGACGGACGCGCGCGCTGGTGGCGGGCTTCTTCTCGAGAACGAGGTCTTCCACTGACGCGAGCTGCCGCAGACGCCCCTCGGCGATCAGGCCTTTGTCGACCGCGCCCATGACGCCCTGGAACACGGTGTACGCCGGCGTGCCGAGCGCGACAGCCTCGCGGTTGAGCGTGCCGCCGCCGGAGACCACGATGTCGGCGTAGTGCACGAGACTCTGCGCGTCCACGACCGTGTCGGGGATGATGAGGTTCTTCGCCCCGATCGCCTCCACACCGGCGCGCTGGTCGGGCGTGCGCAGCAGCACGACGGCCTGCGCATCGTCGCGCGCGGCGATGGCGCGGAGCACGTCGTCGAAGATCGGATTCTCCATACGGTGGTACGCCGCCATGCTTGGCGGGGTACGGAGCACGATGATGATGTTGCGCGGATCCAGACCGAGGGCGTCAAGCACCGAGGGGTCGGGCTCGAAGTCCGCGAGGTAGTACTCCTCCTTGAGGCCCGGATAGCGGTCGACGTTGCTCTCGGTGCCGCCGTACGGCGCCAGCGCGGACACCGGGATCGCGTCGGGCACGAGCGCCTTGGTGGAGAACCGCACGTTGATCGAGTGCGACAGCCTCGCGAACTCGTAATCGAACATTGTCACGTGCGGGATCCCCAGCATGCGCGCCGCCACCGGCAGGTCGTTGCTGGCATGCGAGAGCGCCAGATCGAAACCCTTGCCCCTGCCGAATGAGATCATCTGGCTCGTGCGCGCGAGCATACCCCACGCCTTGGCCCATAGGTGCTTGCCGCGGTGCCTGCCGATCACCGTGTGCGGGATCGAGAAGCGGTCCAGCAGCGGCAGCGTCTGCGCGAACTCACGCGCCGTGACGGTCACGTCCCATCCGCGGCGGTGGAACTCATCGATGATGGGCCGCAGCACGAGAACGTGCGGCGAGTTGGTCATATCTATCCAGACACGGCCACCTGCGGCGGTCTGTTCCGTCACCGTGTACCTCCATGGTATCGCTCGAGCACATCCACGATCGCCTCGGCGGCATGGCCGTCACCGTAGACGGCCGGCCGGGCCTCCGGCCTGGTCCGCGAAGTGGCCGCGGCCAGGATCTTGTCGGCATCTGCACCAACCAGGGTGTTCCAGCCGAGATCGACGGTCTCGACCCACTCGGTCTCGTCGCGCATCGTGACGCAGGGTACGCCGAAGAAGTACGCCTCCTTCTGCATGCCCCCGGAGTCGGTGAGCAAAGCGCTTGCCGAACGCAGCAGCGCAACGGTGTCCATGTACGGCACCGGCTCGATCGCGATGATCGAAGGGGCCGCTTCGACGACGGCATCGAGGCCGAACGACGCGAGGTTCTTGCGCGTGCGGGGATGGATCGCCCACACCACCGGGCGGTCCATACGGGAGAACGCCGACACGATGGCGCCAAGCTTCGCCGGGTCGTCGCTATTGCCCGCACGGTGGACGGTGGCGAAGTGGTAGCCGTCGGGCTCCACGCCATAGCGCGCAAGCACCGGCTCCGCATCGACCGACTCGGCGAAGTACCGGGCGGTGTCGAGCATCACGTCGCCCACAAGGTGCACGCCTTCGGTGACACCCTCGGCATGCAGGTTCTCGACGGCCGCCGTTGTTGGGCAGAGCAGCAGCGCCGAGACGTGATCGACGAGCACGCGGTTGATCTCCTCCGGCATCGTACGGTTGAACGACCGCAGCCCCGCCTCCACGTGCGCCACCGGGATGTCGAGCTTGGCCGCGGCAAGACCGGCCGCCAACGTGGTGTTGGTGTCGCCGTATACGAGTACCATGTCCGGCTCACGCTCGAGCAAGAGCTCCTCGAGCATGCCAAGCATCTCGCCGGTCTGACGGCCGTGGCCGCCAGACCCCACAGCGAGATTGTAGTCGGGTGCGGGGATGCCGAGCTGCTCGAAGAACACGTCGGACATCCCGTAGTCGTAGTGCTGACCCGAGTGGACGAGGATCTCATCGTGACGCTCGCGCAGCGCGCGGCAGACCGATGCGGCCTTGATGAACTGGGGCCTGGCCCCTACGACGGAGACGACACGCATGCTTAGGCGAGAGCCCCCTTGACGACGGCGACGACCTCTTCGATCTGCTCGCCCGTGATGCCCGGGAAGCACGGGAGCGCGAAGGTGCGCGAGTCACACGACTCGGCCACCGGGAGCGACGGGCGCACGTAGCCCTCGACCTTGTCGAACGCCTCCTGCTCGTGGAGCGCCAGCGGGTAGTAGAGCGCGCTGCCGATGCCCGCGTCCTTGAGCGCACCCATGACCGCATCAGCAGCCTCGGCGGTCTCGGTCTTCACGATGTACAGGTGGTAGACGGCCTCGCCGTACTCGCGCGCCACGGGGAGCTCGAGTCCGGCCACGCCGGCGAGCAGCTCGCCGTAGACGGCGGCGCCGTCACGGCGCTCACTGTTCCAGCGGTCGAGGTGCGGGAGCTTCACGAGCAGGATCGCGGCCTGCAGCGCATCCAGGCGCGAGTTGGTGCCGAAGGCGTCGTGGAAGTACTTCTTGGACGTGCCGTGGCTCGCAAGCTTGCGCGCGCGGGCGGCCAGCTCGGCGTCGTCGGTGGTGATCATGCCGCCGTCACCGGCGCAGCCGAGGTTCTTGCTCGGGAAGAACGAGAAGGCGGCGGCGTGCGCGAGCGAGCCGGCGCGCTTGCCCTTGTAGGTGGCGCCGATCGCCTGGCAGGCGTCTTCGATCACGGCGATGCCGTGACGCCCGGCGATCTCGAGCAGCGGGTCCATGTCCACGCACTGGCCGAAGATGTGCACCGGAAGGATCGCCTTGGTGCGCTCGGTGATGGCCGCCTCGACCTGCGAGACGTCCATGTTGTACGTGCCGGGCTCGATGTCCACGAACACGGGCGTGGCGCCCACATGGTGGATGCACTCCACGGTGGCCCAGAACGTGAATGGCGTGGTGATGACCTCGTCACCACGGCCGATGCCCATGGCCGCCATGATGAGGAAGAGCGCATCGGTGCCGTTGCCGCACGCCACCGCGTGCTCGGTGCCGCAGTATGCGGCGATGGCCTCTTCGAGCGCCTTGACCTTCGGGCCGCCGATGAACGCCGCGTTGGCCATCACGTCGCCGATGGCGGCGTCGAGCTCGGACTGAAGCTCACGGTACTGGGCCTTGAGGTCGAGCAGAGGAACACCCATGGCGCACTCCTTCGTCGCGTGGTGCTTATCGTTGGATTCCGTCTGATTGTGACACGCATGATGGGGCCGTGCCGAAGCCGGCCCCATCCGTAACGCTTCCGTTCACTGGTTCTCCAGCAACTCCTCGGCGGCGACATCGCGCACCCGGCGGGCCGGGACGCCCATCACCACCGCATGCGGAGGCACGTCGCGGGTGACCACGGAGCCCGTGGCCACGAATCCCTCCTCGCCGATCTCGATGCCCGGCAGGATGTGCGAACCGCCGCCCACGCGAGCGCCACGGCGGACGGTACAGCCGCGCATCTCGGCGAGGCGCTTCTCGGTGCGACCCATGTAGTTGTCGTTGGTGGTGACCACCATGGGGGCGATGAAGACGTCCTCTTCGATGGTCACATATGCGGTGATGTACGCGCCGGTCTGGATGCGCGTGCGGCTGCCGATCGTGGTGCCGTTCTCCACGGTGACGTTGCGCCCGATCACCACGCGGTCGCCGATCGTGCAGCGCTCGCGGACGCCGGCGCCGTCGGCGATCACGCAGTCGGAGCCGAAGACGGTACCGGCCATGAGCACCGTGTGATTGCCCACCACGCAGTTCTCACCGAGCACGAGCCCGTCGAGCGGACCGCCCTTGGCGGTGGAGGACTTGGCGAGCTTGGGCGACTTGCCCACGACCGCGCCGTCGCCGATCGTGGTTCCGCTCCCGATGCGCGCGCCCGGGAAGATGTGGACGAACGAACCCACGGTGACGTTGTCGCCGATGACGACATCCTCATCGATGATGCAGAACGGCGATGGAGAGAAGTCCGCTCCCACTTTGACCGAGGGGTGTACGTACGCGGTCATCAGTCCTCCAGTCGTGTCTCGATCGGCGCGCCACCGGCGGCGATGGACTCGCTCACCGCCTCGAGCACACGCACGACCTCCAGGCCCTCACGCCCGCTCGAGCGCGGACGCTCGCCGGTACGGCAGCAGTCGAGGAAGTGCTGGACCTCGAGCGAGAGCGGCTCGGCCATCTTGAGGAACGGTGCCTTGATCTCACCGAAGCGCAGCGTGAGGTCCTCACCGAAGCTCATAGCGTCGGTGGGAGCGCCAACGCCCTTGTCGTAGATCCAGATCTTCTCGGTTGCCTCCATGTCGTCGAACACGAGCATCTTCTTGGTGCCGACGATGGTGAATTTGCGGGTCTTGTGCGGGTCGAGCCAGCTCACGTGGATGTTGGCCATGCGACCCGACGCGAAATGCAGGTTGGCGAACACGGTGTCCTCGACGCCGTTGTTGATGTAGTCGGCGCCGGTGGCCGACACGCGATCAGGCGCCTCGCCGAGCAGGTAGTTCACGATCGAGACATCGTGCGGGGCGAGCGACCAGAACGCGTTCTCCTCGGTGCGCACCTTGCCCAGGTTCAGGCGCTGCGCGTAGAGATACAGCACGTCGCCGAGCTCGCCTGAGTCGATGACCTCTTTGATGAAGTTCACGGCCGAGTGGTACACCATCAGGTGACCGACCATGAGCACGAGGTCGTTCTCGTCGGCGATCCGCACGAGATCGGCCGCATCCGCGCTGGTGAGCGTGAGCGGCTTCTCCACGAAGCAGTGCTTACCGGCCTCGAGCACGGCCTTGGCCACCACGTAGTGGCTCGGGGCCGACGTTGCGACCACCACGGCGTCGAGCTCGTGCGTGGCGAGCATCGCGTCGAGGCTGTCGCACGTGGGGATCCCGGGGTATGCCGCCTGGAACTTCGCGAGGTTGGCCGGGGTGGCGTCGCACACGGCCACGAGTTCGGCGTCGGCGAGCTTGTGCACGTTGCGGACGAGGTTGGGGCCCCAGTAGCCGAAGCCCACCACACCCATGCGGACGGGGTTGGAGCCGCTCACAGGAGCACCACCTTCGGGTCGTTGAGGCCGGCCATCGCATTGCGGGTGTCGAGCACCAGCTGCGCGTTCTCGGCGACCATGGCGTAGTCGATGCCCTTGTGCGCGGTGATGATGAGCACCACGTCGGCGGCGGCGACCGTCTCAGGCGTGAGCTCGACCGCGGGTACCGCCTCACCGGAGATGACGAACGACGGCACATACGGGTCGTGGTAGCTGATGTCGGCCTGCTTGTCGCACAGCAGCTCCGCGATGCGGATCGCCGGCGATTCACGCATGTCGTCGATGTCGGCCTTGTAGGCCACGCCGAGGATGAGCACCTTCGAGTCGGCGAGCGGCTTGCGCTGCTCGTTCAGGGCATCCATCAGCCGGTCGATCACGTAGTACGGCATATTCTCGTTGATGCGTCCCGACAGGTCGATGAACTCAGTGCGGAAGTCGAACTGCTTCGCTTTCCAGGACAGGTAGAACGGGTCGATCGGGATGCAGTGGCCGCCCAGACCCGGCCCCGGATAGAACGGCATGTAGCCGAAGGGCTTGGTCTTGGCCGCGTCGATGACCTCCCAGAGGCTGATGTCCATGCGCTCGCACAGCATCAGGAGCTCGTTCATCAGCGCGATGTTGACGCCGCGGAACGTGTTCTCAAGCAGCTTGGTCATCTCGGCCACGCGGGTGGAGCTCACCGCGACCACAGTGTCGATGTAACGCTCGTACATCGCCACCGCGTGCTCGGTGCAGGCCGGCGTCACACCGCCCACGACCTTGGGCGTGTTCCGCGTCTGGAAGACCGGGTTGCCCGGATCCACACGCTCGGGCGAGAACGCCAGGTACAGGTCGGTGCCGACCTTGAGCCCACCGGCCTCGAGGATGGGCTGGATGACCTCTTCGGTGGTACCCGGATACGTGGTCGACTCGAGCGTGATCAGCATGTCCGCATGCAGGTACGGTGTGACGGAGCGCGCGGCCGTCTCCATGTAGGAGGTGTCCGGCTCCTTCATCTCGTCGAGCGGCGTGGGCACGCAGATCGCGATCGCGTCGGTCTCGCCGGCGCGCGAGAAGTCCGTGGTGGCCTCGATCAGTCCGGCACGGACGAGCTCCGCCAACTCCTCGGTGGGGACGTCGGGGATGTAGCTCGTCCCGGCGTTCACGAGCTCGGCCTTCTCGGCTGAGACCTCGAACCCGACCACATGATGGCCGGCCTTGGCCATCTCGACCGCCAGCGGCAGGCCGACGTACCCGAGGCCGACGACACCAAGCACCGCCTCGCCGCTCTCGAACCGTTCCCTGAGTCCCATCGTTGTCCTCTCGTGTTTCATGCCCGGCGCGCTGATCGCACCCGGGCAACCGTGTCATTCTACCGCGAACATGAGCTGGCCGGCGCACGCGAGCGTGTCCCCTACCAGCGCTTTCGCGTCGCCGAATCCGATCTTCCCGCGCGAACGCGTGATCTCCACATGCATGGTGAGCGTATCGCCCGGCACGACCTGGCGCTTGAAGCGCACCTGGTCGATGCCTGCGAAGAACGCGATACGTCCGGCGTTCTCAGGCTTTGAGAGCAGCGCGACCGCACCCACCTGCGCCATAGCCTCGACGACGAGCACGCCCGGCATCACAGGATGGTCCGGGAAGTGGCCGGGCACCCAGAAGGCGGTCTCGACCACGTCGAGTTCGGCGACGGCACGTACGCCCGGCTCGTACTCAAGCACGCGGTCGATCAACAGGAACGGGTCACGGTGCGGAAGGATCGCCTGTATGGCCTCACGATCGAGCATCGGTACCTCCTACTCCCCGACCAGCCGGATGTCGGCGCCGAGCGCCGCCAGCTTCCCGGCGAAGTCCTCATAGCCACGCATGATGTGATAGATATCCGTGACAACGGTCTCGCCGTCGGCGACAAGACCGGCGAGCACGAGCGCCGCGCCGCCGCGGAGATCGGGGCATACCACGGGGGCGCCCTGGAGCGACGAGACGCCACGGACGAGAGCACGGTGCCCCTCGACCTCGATGTCCGCACCCATGCGCTTGATCTCGTCGGCGAACATGAAACGGTTCTCGAACACGTTCTCCGTGATGACGGAGTCGCCCTCGGCCAGTGCCACGAGCCCCATGAACTGTGCCTGCATGTCCGTGGGGAATCCGGGGTGTGGAAGCGTCGCCACGTCCACGGGACGGATGGCCCCGGATCGGGTGACGGTGACCGCGCTGTCGGCGATGTCGAGCGTGCAGCCCGCGAGCCGCATCTTCGTGATGAGCATCTCAAGGTGCGTCGGGTCGAATCCGGTCACCGTGACCGGGCCGCCGGTGAGCGCGCCGGCCACCAGGAACGTGCCGGCCTCGATGCGGTCGCCGATGGTGGTGTGCTCGGTGGGCTCGAGGCGCTCGACCCCGGTGACCTCGAGTGTGGATGACCCGCGACCGGAGATGCGGGCCCCCATCGAGACGAGCATGTCCACGAGATCGCCGATCTCGGGCTCGCGCGCCGCATTGTCGATCACGGTGGTGCCGCTCGCGAGCACCGAGGCCATGAGCAGGTTCTCGGTGGCGCCCACGCTCGGGAAGTCGAGGATGACCTGTGAGCCGGTAAGACCCCCGGGGGCCAGTGCGTCGATGTAACCGTGCTCGAACGCGATCTGGGCACCGAGGTGCTCGAGGCCGTGCAGGTGCATGTCGATCTTGCGCGACCCGATGTTGCAGCCGCCGGGCATCGCCACCCGGGCCCTGCCGAACCGCGCCACCAGCGGTCCGAGCACCACGATCGATGCACGCATCTGCGCAACGAGCTCGTACGGGGTCTCGACCGAGGTGATGTCCGATGCGTCGATGCGGACGGTGTGGCCCTCGCGGGTGATGCGCGCGCCGAGCCCCTCGAGCACGCGCGCCATGAGGTCGACGTCGCTGATCTCCGGGACGTTGTGGATCACCGATTCGCCCGGTGCGAGCAGCGCCGCCGCCATCAGCTTGAGCGCGGAGTTCTTGGCGCCTCCGACGCGGACGGTACCGCTGAGCGGCCGACCACCGGTGACGGTGATCGACGGCATGGGTGAGGGATGCGTCTGAGCGGCCATGCATAGCAGAGTAACGGACACGGTGCGGGGGTGCCAACGCGCACCGTGCGCTGTTGCCGACCCGACACGGGATGTGGAGCGCGAGTCACAAAGTAGGATCCACTGCGGACGTGGAAGAGATCCCGGGCCGAACGACTCGGGTCTCCCTCGGGGACCGGGGATCACCTCGATGCGATGGCCGGCACCGCTATCCGATGCGCGGGCGTGCCGGCTGTGAGGCACCATGTGCCCACCACAGACCCGGATACCGGGTCGCCCACACTGCGATGACAAGGCACGCAGCGGTGAGTGCGGGCCAGACCACCAGCGTCCAGAGCCCCGGCCCTGGCAGTGCGCCGAAGAGTGACACCGCAGCACGCTCGAGGATCAGCAGCACCAGCGGGTGCATCAGGTAGACGCCGAACACCGCCGGAGCGAGCGCTACGGACGTCTCGCCCACTCGCCGACCCCGTGACACGATCACGCTCGCAAGCCCGACGAGCCCGATGGAGGCGAGCATGTTCATGAGCAGGGTGAGAGCGGAGGCTGCCTCACGCGTCACCGCGGCCTCGCCAGACAGAGTGAACCACAGCCGCAGGGCGAGTCCTCCCAGCAGCGCGATCGGCCAGGTCCGGGTCTCGACCATCCGCCCTCGGTCGCCCGACCGGATGCGTGCGTACCACGCGCCCACCGCCGCATACGGGAGGTATGCACACACCAGCGAGACCAGTGCGTACGGCGCGGATGTGGAGAGCCCTCGCTCGGCGATCAGGATCGGCACGTAGACACCTATGGGAAGGGAGATGACGAACGGCAGTGCTGACCAGCGTCGGTACGCGGCCGACGCCACTGGCGCGAGCGCGTACACCCCCACGATCACCGGCACGAAGTACAGGTGATACCAGGTCGTTCCCAACACGAGACCGCGGATGACCTGCCTGATCGAACCGGGATCCCTGTCCACGAGGACAGTCCCGGCCACGATGAACACTGCCGACCAGAACAGGTACGGCACCACGATCGTCTTGAGCCTGCGCACGAAGAACCCAACCCATCCATCGTGTCCACCGCCACGTGGCCGGGTCCACACGAGCACACCGGTGAGCATGACGAAGGCCGGCACGGCGAACCGCACCGCTCGTGACGCCAGATAGGCCGCATCGGGACCGGAGGCCGCGGCGTCGGCGGGGCGCGCGAAGGGAGCGATCACGTGGATCAGCACGACCAGGATGATCGCTACGAGGCGCACGAGATCGTACTCGGCCACACGCGCGCTTCCACGTGCCGGCTGCAGTGCGCCATCGGACACGAGACCGCCCCCTCCCTTGCGATGATGCTCGAGACAGTCACTCGATTATAGGGGTAGTCGAAGCGCGCTCGGGGTCTGAGCCGCACACTCGACCGAGAACGACCGCGGCCCCGTCATGACGGGGGCGCGGGCGCTTGGGGGTTGGGGGGGGCGGCCCCAGGGCGGGGGGGGTGGGGGGCCCCCGGCCCGGGGGGG
>JAZIGI010000008.1:0-61121 GCA_036679125.1 Actinomycetota bacterium
GCACAGGTGAGGTCGGCACGCCCGAGGGCACGGGCGTGATCGTGGGCTCGGCACCGGGCTCGAGCGGTGCGGGACCCGGACCGGGCGACCAGGGCGGCAACGTGCAGCCGGCCATCGCCGACAGTACGAGGCTCGCCACGACGAGGGCCACACCCCATCCGCGGGCGCCCTGGCGAGACGAGCGCGACACCGGAGACAGTCGCGTCATCGCCCTCACCTCCTCTGGTTCGCGGCGCGCAACAGGCTCACGCTGGCATGGTGAGTATTCCCACGCCGAAACGCCGTGCTCCGCGCGACGGGCCGCCATCCAGCGGATGACGGCCCGTGTGCACGCTTCGAGACCTCGGGCGCTACTGGAGCGCCGTGCGTGCCGCACTCTCCACCGACGCGGACACCGCACCGGTGCCACCGAAGATGTGGAAGACCTGAATGGATCCCTTGTTCGTGATGAGTTTGGTCCTCGCCTCTTCCGAGAGGACGTCGGAGCGCGTGAGCAGCATCACCGAATCGCTGTGACCGAGCATCGCGCCACCAGAAAGGGCATCGGGGAAGCCCGTCCCTGTTGCGAGGCCCACGCCGTCCCAGCTCATACCACGGTCCACACCGAGTTGCGCCACCAGCGCGGCGGTGTCGTAGCGGGTCAGGCCCCCCTTGCGCTCCACGTTCGCGGGGCCGAGGGTGTTCCCGAGCGCCCACTCCACGGTGGCTGGCACAGCGCCGGTCCCGCCGAGGATGACCGCACTTGTGGCTGCTGGCGGGACACTGGCCGCTCCGGTGGACGGGTTCGCAAGCACGATCGGCCAGCCGAGGGACGCGGCAACGGGAGCCGCACCGGCTGCATCGGGGAAGTCCCGCCCCGTGGAGACGAAGACGCCACCGGTGTAGGCCGGACCGAGCAGGCGGATGACCTCGGCGGCAACCAGGTCCGCGGTGTCGTAGCGGCTTGCTCCACCGATTCGGATGACCGCGAGACCGAGTGAGCGCAGCGACGATTCCACGTCGGCAGAGACGGCACCTGTCCCACCAAGGATGTATACGGTATCGGCCCCAAGACGCCGCACCTCGCTTGAGACCTCGGCGGGAAGCACGTCAGGGAGCGTGAGCAGGAGCGGCCCGTCCACCGCGCCAGCAAGCGCGCTGCCGCCGAGTGCATCCGGCCAGTCGGCACCCGTTGCGAGCACCACGGCCGAGGCACCCGCGAGGAATCCCTCGCGGGAGGCCTCAACGCTGGTCATGTAGCGGTTCAGGCCTGACACGCGGACAACCTCGGCAGGCAACGCGATCTCGCCGACCGTGAAGCTGACAGTCTGCTGAGACGCATTACCGGCGGCATCAGTCGCGGAAGCCACCAGGGTGTGAACGCCAGTCTCGCTCACGGCAGTGCCACTCGCGAATGGAGCGCCATCAAGCGTGATCGACGAGTCCAGGTGGCCGCTGAAGGTCACGGTCGGGTACACCGTGCCTGGGTACACTCCCCCGTTGACCACACCGGACACCGCTATCAGGGGAGCCTGCGTGTCGATCGTGATCGAGTCCTGAAGCGTCAAGGTGGACGTTCCGTTCGAGTACTCCATCTCATAGGCCCACAGCCCGTCGGAGGAGGCCGTGACGCCGTGCGTGGAGTAGTACGGAAGCCACGACGTCCACGTACCCCAGGTGACGCCGCCGTTCGAGCTTGCTCGCCTCCGCATCTGCGTGGCGCCCGGCACGTTCGATGCGATGCTCAGTGTTCGCGTCTGCGAGTAGGTCGCTCCATCATTGATGACCATCGTCCCGTGGAGTCCCTCTGCCGCAAGCACCGTGATCGTGATCGTCTCGGAGTCGATCGCCGTGCCATCCGATACGCGCACAGTGACCGCGTACGGCCCCGGGGTCTGCGCAACCGGTGTCCAGGTAAAGACTCCGCCCGCGGTGATCGCGGCGCCAGAGGGAGCCCCCGGCGCGAGGCTGAATGTGAGCGGATCGCCATCGGCATCGGTCGCCGATGCGGTGAAGCTGAGCTGCGAGCCCTGGGGGACCGACTTGCTCCCGATCGGTGCGAGCACAGGAGCCGAGTTGGACGCGCCCGCGGTCAACGACGCATTCGCGTTCAGCCGACCACCCGTGAGGCACCTGGTCGCGAGGCCGGCCTTCGTGTCCACCCCCTGCATGAGCATGCTCTTGAGCGTCTCCCACGAACGGGAACCGTCGTGTGCCAGGAGCAGCCCCGCAGCACCCGCGACGACCGGTGTGGCCATCGAGGTGCCACTCATGTACTCATAGGTGCCTGAACCGAAGTCGGTGATGTCGACGACCTGCAGGTCGTCCACCCACAGACCGTCGTATCCGGCGGCCGAGCTCACGCTGCTGTCCGAGTGCAGGCCAAGGGACAGTTGGATCGACTTTCCCACGTACGCGCTCAGATCCACGAACAAGGTGTCGAACCCGCCGCTCGTCCCCGTGCATCCGGCGACCGTGTCCCATGAGGCGCCGTTGTCGTCCGAGATGAACACGAGACCCAGGTCCGCTTCGGGCTCGAGATCGTAGCGCCACTTGAGCACGAGCGCGGGGTGATCGCGCCCCGCGAGACTCACGCTGCCCATCTGGTCCAGGTATGAGAACTCATCGTCCAGGTATCCGACGTGTGCCGCGCTGGACGGAGCCGAGACGTACGCGGTGGTCGAGAGGGCCCAGGGCTTCTTGGTGTACGCCACGGTGGTCCACCCTGAAAGGTTCGCGAAGCTGGTGCCGTACAGCACGTCGTACTGCGCATCCGGAGCCAGGCCAAGGAAGCCGGGCATCGTGCTGAGTATCTGGGACCCCGGCGCGAACAGATCAACGCGGGTGGCGCCGTAGTTTGAGAAGCTCGCCCGGACGTCGTTGCGGTCGGTGGCACCGACGGTCAGGACGTTCGGCAGGTTGTACGCGGCCGGATAGTGGTACCAGCTGGAGTTGGCGGGCACGTACGCATCGCCTACGGTCCCACCGGGCCACGATTGATCGATGTTGAGGCCATCGTTGCCCGCGGCGGCCACGAACAGGCTGTCCATCGCTGCGATGGCGTCGTACTCGGCCTGGCTGTGCGGACGCCAGCCGCCGTAGGAGTTGCTGGTGATATGCGCGCCCATCTCCCGTGCGTACTCGAGGCACTCGAGTTGGTCGGTCGTGGTGCCACTGCCACTGGAGTCGAGGAACTTCAGGGCCATGATGGAGACGTTCCAGTTCACGCCGGTGACGCCCTGTCCGTTGTCGCCGGTGGCGCCGATGATGCCGGCACAGTGCGTGCCGTGGCCGTTGTCATCCATAGGGTCGCCGTCGTTGGCGACGGCGTCCCACCCATGCACGTCATCGACGTATCCGTTGTGGTCGTCATCGATGCTGTTGTCAGGAATCTCGCCCGGATTGGTCCACATGTTCCCGGCCAGGTCGGGGTGCGTGTAGTCCACGCCCGTATCGATCACCGCGATGATCACGTCATCGGAGCCGGTGGTGGTGTTCCAGGCCTCGGGCGCATCGATATCGGCATCTGCGGTGCCCCCGCTCTGCCCGGTGTTGTGGAGCGCCCACTGCTCCGGGAGCCGCGGGTCGTTAGGCAGGACAGCCGCATGGCTGATGTAGTTGGGCTCCGCGTACAGCACTCCCGGCAGCGCCTCGTACTCTGTGATGGCGGCCTCGACGCTCTGCCCCCTCGTGAGGCGGACCCGCTGAAGCCCGTTCACGATCCTGAACGAGCGCACCGCCGATCCGCCCACGTTCGCATGGGCCGCGGCGGCGGCAACGGCGGGAACCCCGGGCACGAACCGCACCAGCACTTCTCCGTCCACGTAGCCGGCGTCGCGTGCGGCCCGCTCGGCGGTCAGAGCCGAGGCATCAGCCCGATCGGCCGATGCCCAGGTGAGCCCGCCGGCGGTCGCCCGCGTCAGGCTCGTCCCGCCCTCGGCAGTGCCGAATGCGGCGCTCGGGACCATCGATCCCATGACCGCCAGGACAAGCACCACGCGGCCGCCGATGCGGCGTACGATCCGTAGCATCTCACTCCCCGTTCAGGACGACCGGTGAAGGCGTCCGACGAATGTCATTCCTTGTGTCTGGTATCGGCACCGCCACATGACCACTGAACGCGCCGCCGACGAGCGGCACGGGGTCACCGGCGCGAGACGCTGCAGGGTGGCCGTGTGGCACAGGGCGTGCTAGATTGCCTTGACCGGTGCCCGCCTCACGACCCTTGGAGCCGTAATGAGACCGACACCCCGTACGATCCTGATCGTCGCCGCCGTCTTGATCATCGGCGTTGCGTTCGTGATCACCAACATCCAGTCAGCAAACGCCCCCGGTACCACCAAGACCGAAGGCACGCAGATCACGTACATCATCGGGGAGGTCGAGGAGAAGTCCTCGGTCGAGATCCCCGTCCAGCTGCTCGAAGGCTCGGACGCGGCCCACGAGTCGGTGCACATCTTCGAGACGATCGCCGGCGTGCAGGGCGCCGCGAAGGCGGTGCTCGACACCGAGACGCTCGTGCTCACGGTGAGCTATGATCCGGCCCTGCTCGATCCCGCGGAGGTCCAGCGCACCCTGGCCGCAGTGGGCTACACGCGCCCCACGGCCGAGGACGCCACGTCCGCCGAGGTCTCAGCGGATGGGACCACGCAGGCCATCGCGGTCACTGATACGGGCAAGGGCCTGGAGCCGGCCGTCATCAGCGCCAAGGCCGGCCTTCCGCTGACCGTGACGTTCGGCCCCGGCAAGGAGTGCCGCACCACGATCGTCTTCCCCGACCTCGGCGTGTCGGCTGACATCACCAATGGCGGGACCGTCGAGCTTCCCACTCTAGCCGCAGGCACGTACTCCATCCAGTGCGGTGGAGGCGGCAACGAGGGCATGCTCATCGTGCAGTGACCTCGAACGCCGCGCGAGCCTTACGGCAACGCCGTGGGGCCTACGGTCCGCCCCGCGACCACCGCTCCATCCACCACGCCGCCGAACGGTTCATCTCGGCCATGAACGTGGAGGCGAACTTCCGCCGGTACACCGCCTGCGGATAGCTCGTGACGCCCTTCGGCAGGCCTGATGGCGCGTGCAACTCCCCGAGTTCACGCGCCACCTCGGTCATCTCCGCCTCCGTCATCCGACGGTAGCGGTCGTGATGAACGAGGTCTCGACCATAGCGACCGATCGGGGCACGTGGCTTGCGCGGGCGCCCGAGGCACAGCATCGCCGCGGGGAACGCATGTGGCGGCAGCCCCAACAGCTCCGCAACCTGCTCGCCGTTCTCGATGATGTCGCCGATGTAGCAGGAGCCGATGCCGAGGGACTCGGCGGCGATCACGGCCGTCTGCGCCGCGATGACCGCGTCGGCACATGCGAGCATGAGATCGCCAGGCCCCACATGCGTGCGCGGTGCATCAGCCTCGATGTCGGCCACACCGCTTGCGGCGAACAGGTCGGTCCACTTCTGCCAGTCGGCCACGAACAGCAGCACCCAGGGTGCGGTGGCGATGAACGGCTGGTCGTCGCAGTGCGAGGCGAGCCTGTCTTTGACCGCCTGGTCGCTCACTTCGATGATCGAGTACAGCACCATGTTGCCCGCGGTGGGCGCGCGAAGCGCCGCGTGCAAGATCGCGTCGCGCTCGTCCCGGGTCACCGGTGCGGGCTCGTACGTCCGCGTCGACGACCGCTGCGCGATCAGCTCGAGCGTGGGGTTGGTGAGGGGGCCTGGGCCGGAGACGTCCACCGCTCAGCCCACCGGATCGCGCACGATGGGGCATGTCATGCAGTGGCCGCCACCGCGGCCTTTTCCGAGCTCGGAGCCGTCTATCTCCAGCACCTCGATACCCGCGGCGCGGAGCTTGGCGTTCGTGTGCACGTTCTTGGAGTACGCGATCACCACACCCGGCTCCAGCGCCACCACGTTGTTGGCGTCGTCCCACTGCTCTCGCGCAGCCTGGAAGTGGTCGCCACCGGTCTCGATGGTGCGGATCCTCGACACGCCGAGCGCGTCGGCGCACGCCTCAAGGATCCCCTTCTCCTCGGTGACCTCGAAGCTGTCAGCGCTGTCACCGGGGCGCACACTGAACACCTGCATGTCCTCGATGACGGGCGGGAACAGCGTGACGGCGTCGTGGTCGACGAACGTCATCACGGTGTCGAGATGCATGTACGCCCGCTCCTGCGCCATGCGGCAGACGATCACACGATCGGCCTCGCCGGCGGAGAAGAGCGCCGAAGCGACGTGCTCGACCATGCGTCCAGTGGAGCGTTCGCCCAGCCCGATGAGCACGGTGCGGTTGCCAAGCGGCATGACGTCGCCACCTTCCAGTGACGAGCCCTGGCTGAAGTCCTCAACGGGGAAGCGCCCCGTGTCACCGCCGGCCGGATACCAGAAGTCGAAGTCCGCGGCCACGAACCGCGGATGAAAGCGATAGATGAGCGAGACGAGCACGACCTCCATGCGGCGAGCGGCCCAGAAGAGCGGCGGCAACACCACGCCGCCGTAGAGCCAGGCGCTCGAATCACGTGTGAACACGGTGTTGGGGAGCGGAGGCAGCACGAAACTGTCAGGCTCCACGAGAACCGCACCGAGCGACCGCCGGCGAAGCGCCTCCACGTCGATGCCGTCCATCTCGGAGACGAGGAGTCCACCGGTGAGCGTGCGGGCAAGCACCGCGGATGGCAACGCGTGCAGGAACGACCGCAGATCGGAGACGAGCGAGAGGCCGACGGTATACGACGAGACCGCGCTTGCGATCGCCTCTTCACGTGCTCCGGTGGATGCCTCGAACGCCTCGGCGAGGAGCTCGTGGAAGTAGAGGACCTCGATGTCGCGTGAACGCATCAGCTGCACGAACGCGTCGTGCTCAGCCGCCGCCCGCTCGACCCATACGACATCGTCGAAGAGGAAGTCGGAGCGGTTCGCCGGCGTGAGCCGTTCGAGCGCCGCACCCGGACGGTGCACGAGCACCGTACGCAACCTGCCGACCTCGGAACACACACCAGGGACGAGCGGCTCCATCCGGACCTCCTCGGCGAAACGGACTTCCTCGGTTACTATGCCACGAGGCGGGCCGGGTGGCACCCGTCTTGCATGTCGCCCCGGGCACACCACGATGAAGGGCACCGCATGAGCGAGCATCAGACGAGCCAGCCACTGCAGTTGTGGCCGCGGGCCGATGTCCGCACGCAGCTCGTGGCAGGTGCGCTGATGTGGTTGATCGGCTCAAGCATCCTGCTCGTGCGTGGCGCGGCGTACATCCAGGGCCGCTCGTGGCACGCGTGGGCCCTCGCCGCCGGCCTTGCGCTCGGCGTCATCAAGTCACGCTACATGCTTGAGGGGGTGGCTGAACGCGCCGTCGACCGCATCCGCGCGCGAGGTCACGCGTGGTTGCCCGGCTTCTTCTCGCTGCGTTCGTGGGGTCTCGTCGCGCTCATGATGGGCGGCGGCATCCTGCTGCGCCGCCTTGTGGTCGCCCCCGATCAGGTCGGCGCTGGCATCCTCGGCGCCATCTATATCGGCATCGGCGCTGCGCTCCTGCTCGCTGACCGCGTCTTCTGGCACGCGGTCTTCGGCCGCTCACGCAACGGCGCGACGATCAGGTAGCGAACGCCAGCGGCCGGCCGGGTCCCTGGCGACGCCTGAGAGACGGCGACGCTACAGCTGCTTGATCTCGATCTCCATGCCATCCGGGTCGGGGAAGAAGAGCAGGCGCCAGCCGTTCGGCATCTCGCGGATCGCGATGTCGTCGGCGATCACGTCGCCCGCACGCAACCCGGCGAAGACCGCGTCGATGTCGTTCGTCGCCAACGCCAGGTGCTTGAACCCGAGCGCACGCTCGGGACGCTCCGGCGCATCAGCGGGCTCAGTGTACGCGAAGAGCTCCACCGCCAGGTCGCCGAGGTGCATGAACGACAGCGTCTTGTCGGCCATCACCCGTTCGTCGCCATCGACGAAACCGAGCGCGCGGTAGAACGCCTTCGAGCGCTCGAGGTCGCTCACGACGATGCCGACGTGGTCCGCTATCAGGTCCATGTGATCACCCCAGCTTCCCGCCGACGATGCGGGCGACCTCGGCCTTGTCGCAGTTGCCGCCGCACTCGGCGGTGACCAGGCCGATGACACGACCCATCTCGCGTTTCTCCGTGATGCCCTCCGTCGCCAGCACGCGCTCCACGATCGCGACGAGCGCCTCGCCGCTCACCTGCGCGGGAAGGTAGCCTTCAAGGATCGCGACCTGCTCGGTGAGCAGCGCGGTACGGGCCTCGTCTGTGCCGACCTTGATCGAACCTTCGAGCGTCTCACCGGTCTGCTTGAGCACTTTCTTGAGCGCCGCCACGACCTCCTCGGGAGTGATGTCGCGGTGCTCGTCCTTCTCCTTGGCGTCGATCTCGTTCTTCACCTGGCGCAGGACCGAAAGCCGCGGCTTGTCATGCGCGCGCATCGCGGCGGTGATCTCGGATGTTATGAACGCCTTGTCCATAGCGGCACCTCCGTGCACTCGAGGATGAAGCTCTTGCGAGTGTAACGCAGACGTCATCTTCCGGCTCTTGCGCATCGGAGGCATGAGGATTAGATTAGCTCCCTAACTATTAGCCGCCTAATCACCTGGCGTTCGAATCGACCCGGAGGAGCCCGCATGCACCATCACGCACGTCAACCCGGAGACCCGTTCGACGCGGCGCTCGAAGGCATCGATCAGCTGTCCGTGGACGTCTTCAAGGCCTACAAGCGCTCGATGGTGCTGAATCGGCACCTCATGATGACAAGTCTCTCAGGCGAGGAGTCGCACCCCGGTCAGGCCGGCTGCCTGCTCGCGCTCTCGCAGCACGACGGCATGAGCCCGAGCGAGCTTGCCGAGGTGCTGCACGTCTCGCGCCCCACCGTCACCTCGATGCTGCAGCGGATGGAGACCGCGGGCGCCGTCGAGCGACGGGCCGACGAGCACGACCAGCGCATCACCCGGCTGCACCTGACGCCCCGCGGACATGAGCTCGCGGCCCGGATGCGCACCGTCCACGCGGGCATCATCGACGCCACGATCGGCCAGCTCTCCGAGGACGATCGCCGCGAACTGCTCCGCTTGCTCACACTCCTCAATGACCACGCAGTGACACGACTCCGGAAGGAGGGCGGCACCCGATGATGAGGCTCTTCAGGTTCCTGAAACCGTACTGGAAACAGGTGGCGCTCGTGATGGTGCTCGTCTTGCTCCAGGCGATCGCGAACCTCTACCTCCCCGACCTCAACGCCAACATCATCAACGACGGCGTGGCCAAGGGCGACACCGGCTTCATCATGACCGAGGGCACACGCATGCTGGTCGTGGCGCTGCTCCTCGGTGTGGTGTCCATCGTGTCGGTCTACTGGGGCGCCCGTACGGCGATGGCCTTCGGCCGTGACCTGCGCCATGAGGTCTTCCACACGGTCCAGCGCTTCTCGCTCGCCGAACTCAACGCCTTCGGCGCGCCGTCGCTCATCACGCGCACCACCAACGACGTCCAGCAGATGCAGATGCTGGTGGTCATGGGCCTCAACATCATGGTCATGGCGCCGTTCATGGCTATCGGCGGGATCATCATGGCGGTCCGCCAGGACGCGCCACTGTCCCTGCTCATCGCGGTGGTCATCCCGCTCATGGCGATCATCCTGGGCTTCCTGATGCGCAATGCGATGCCGCTGTTCAAGAGCATGCAGCAGCGGATCGACCGGGTGAACCAGGTGATGCGCGAGAAGCTCACCGGTATCCGCGTCATCCGCGCGTTCGTACGAAGCGACTTCGAGGAGCGTCGCTTCGACGTGGCGAACCGCGAGCTCTCGGAGACCATGCTCGGCGTGGGGCGGCTGTTCGCGGTGATGATGCCTACGGTGATGGCGATCTTCAATCTCGCACTCGTGGCCACGATGTGGTTCGGCGGTCTGCGCATAGACAGCGGTGCGATGCCCATCGGCAACCTGACGGCCTTCCTCACCTACATCATGCAGATCCTGATGTCGGTGATGATGGCGACCTTCATGTTCGTGATGGTGCCGCGGGCGGCCGCCTCGGCGGACCGCATCAACGAGGTGCTCGAGACGCAACCGCAGATCGCCGACCCCGTGGAGCCCATCGTGCCCGAGGTCCGTACCGGCATCGTGGAGTTCCGCGATGTGGAGTTCCGCTACCCGGGCGCTGAAGACCCGGTTCTCTGCGGCATCTCGTTCACCGCCGAACCAGGCAAGACAACCGCGATCGTGGGGAGCACCGGCAGCGGCAAGTCGACGCTCATCAACCTCATCCCCCGCTTCTACGATGTCACCGGCGGCCACTTGCTGGTCGATGGCGTGGACGTACGCGACATGACGCAGGCCGAACTCTGGAGCCGCATCGGCTTCATACCGCAGGCGGCGTTCCTGTTCAGCGGCACCGTGGCGAGCAACCTTCGGTACGGACGCGAGGACGCCACGGAGGCCGAACTCTGGCATGCGCTCGATGTGGCGCAGGGCAAGGGCTTCGTGTCGGCGCTCGACGAGGGACTCGAGGCGCCCATCACGCAGGGCGGCACGAACGTGTCCGGCGGGCAGCGCCAGCGGCTCGCCATTGCACGCGCGCTGGTGAAGCGGCCCGAGATCTATGTCTTCGACGACAGCTTCTCGGCGCTCGACTTCAAGACCGACGCGGCCCTTCGCGCGGCGCTCGCAGACGACACCGCCGACGCCACCGTGATCATCGTGGCGCAGAGGGTCAGCACCATCATGCACGCCGACATGATCGTGGTGCTCGATGAAGGTCGCATCATGGGCACCGGCACCCATGATGAACTGCTCGGCTGCTGCCCAACCTACGGAGAGATCGTCAGAAGCCAGCTGACCGAGGAGGAGGTCGCATGAGCGAGAACACCACGCACGCGCCCGGGCGGACTCCCGCAGACGGCCCCGGATCAGGCGGCTCCGGTGGCCCCGGCAGAGGTCCCGGACCGGGCGGCCCCATGATGGGCCCCGGCGGGCACGGCCTCATGGCGGGCGGCGCCAAGACGCGCGACTTCAAGGGCACGATGAAGCGCCTCGGCGGCTATCTCAAGCCCGAAGCCGGCAAGCTCGTGGCCGTGGTGCTGCTCACCACGCTCGCCGTGGCAGCCAGCGTGGCCGGGCCGCGCATCCTCGGCATCGCCACCAACGTGCTCTTCGAGGGCGTGGTCGGCTCAGCGCTCGCCGAGCGGCTGCCCGAGGGGACCACTGGCGACCAGGCTATCGAGATGCTCCAGGACGCCGCCGCTCAGCTGCGCGAGCAGGGTGATGAGACGGGGGCCTCACAGGCCGAGCAGCTCGCCGACATGCTCTCCGGCATGGACGTCGTCGTGGGCACAGGGGTGGACTTCGGCCTGGTGGCCAGGTGGCTGCTCATCCTCGCCGCCGTGTACCTGCTCTCCGCGGCGTTCAACTGGGGACAGGGATACATCATGGCCGGGATCACGCAGCGCACCATCTACGGCCTGCGCAGGCAGGTGGACGAGAAGCTCGCCCGGCTGCCGCTCAAGTACTTCGACGACAACTCCCGCGGCGACACGCTCTCACGGGTGACCAACGACATCGACAACATCGCGCAGACGCTCCAGCAGCAGGCCGCACAGATCCTGAGCTCACTGCTCACCATCGTGGGCGTGCTGGGCATGATGTTCTGGATCAGCCCGCTGCTCGCGGTGATCTCGCTCCTGGTGATCCCCGCCTCCGTGCTGGTCGCGATGTTCATCGCGCGCCGCTCACGCACGCAGTTCGCCGCGCAGTGGGAGAAGACGGGCACCTTGAACGGACATGTGGAGGAGATGTTCACGGGGCACAACGTGGTGAAGGTCTTCGGTCGTCAGGCCGAGGCGGTAGAGGTGTTCGACCGCGAGAACGAGGGCCTGTACCAGGCGTCGTTCCGTGCCCAGTTCATCTCGAGCACGATCCAACCCTCGCTCCACTTCCTCAACAACCTCAACTACGTGGGTGTGGCCGTCATCGGCGGTCTCAAGGTCGCAAGCGGTTCCCTTTCGCTCGGCGACGTCCAGGCGTTCATCCAGTACTCGCGCCAGTTCAACCAACCGATCGTGCAGACCGCCTCGGCGGCCAACGTGCTGCAGTCGGCCGCGGCGTCCGCCGAGCGCGTCTTCGAGCTTCTCGACGCCCCCGAGGAGGTACCTGAGACCCTCGAGCCGGTGCATCTGGGCCGTGCCGAGGGGCATGTGGAGTTCCGCAACGTACGGTTCAGCTACTCAGCCGACAAGCCGCTGATCGAGGACCTGTCCCTAGAGGCGCTGCCGGGTCAGACGGTCGCCATCGTCGGGCCCACCGGCGCCGGCAAGACCACGCTCGTGAACCTCCTCATGCGCTTCTATGAGCTTCAGGACGGCGGCATCCTGATCGATGGCGTGGACACACGCGACATGACACGCGACGATCTGCGCCGCACCTTCGGCATGGTCCTGCAGGACACGTGGCTGTTCAAGGGCACGATCCGCGAGAACCTCGCGTATGGTCGTGAGGACGCCACCGACGAGGAGATCATGTCCGCGGCGCATGCCGCGCACGTGGACCACTTCGTGCGTACGCTGGCCGATGGATACGACACTGAGCTCAACGACGACAGCTCCAACATCTCGCAGGGTCAGCGGCAGCTGCTCACGATCGCGCGCGCGTTCGTGGCTGACCCGCCGATCCTCATCCTCGATGAGGCCACCAGCTCGGTGGACACCCGCACCGAGGCGCTCATCCAGCAGGCGATGGCGCGGCTCATGCAGGGACGTACGAGCTTCGTGATCGCGCACCGGCTCTCCACGATCCGTGAGGCCGACCTCATTCTCGTGATGAACGAGGGCGCCATCATCGAGCAGGGCACGCACCACGAATTGATGGCCGCTGACGGCTTCTACGCCGACCTCTACAACAGCCAGTTCACCGAGGCGTTCGACGAGGCCAGCTGAGGCGCCGAGGACGGATCGCCAGAGGTGCGATTGCGCGTGTATGCGAACGGGCACCCGCCCCCAGGGCGGGTGCCCGTTGCTTCGTGGGGGGCTGCCTACCAGTCGACGATGCGTCGCTGTCCTTCGAGCGCCCTGATGCGCGTGGCGTCCTGTACGACTTCGAGGCACCCCCGGTACCCGCCGCCGGCGTCTCGCAGGGCGAAGTAGCGGATATGGATGAACTTCGTGTGCATCTGAATCCAGAACTCGGCCGTGTCCTTCTCGCCGGCACGGAACGCGGCGAGTATCTCCTCCACCTTGTCCACGCTGGCGGGCGGGTGGCAGTTGCGGACCTCGCGACCGATCACCGACGGTGAGCGCGGGAAGATCCGATCGCCCTCCGAGTAGAAGCGGACGCGGTCGTCCTCGTCGACGAAGCTGAGGTCGAACGGCAGCACGCCGAGCATCAGGTCGATCTGCTCGAGAGTGAGCGCTCCGGTGGTGAGCGGCAGCTGCGCACCGGTCGACGCCGGACCCTGGGCAGGTCCGGGCGTGGCCCGCACCGCCGCGGTGCGGGCTCCCGCAGGCAGGTCGGGGGCCTCGATCCACGCGTAGCCGATCTCGGCGTCGCCCGCCGCCATCGCGGCCCACTCGGCCTCGACAAGCACATCGAGCGCCGTCGGGAAGAGGATCTTCTCTTCCTTGTAGACCATGTCGTCCACAGCCTGCAGTGTCTCGGCGAGTGAGGCGGCGACCGACTCGACATCGCCTGCCGCGGCGTTCGCCCGATCCTGCTTGAGCATCGCGAGGATGTCGTCGTCCAGCGCCCACATGACCTTCGTCGGCCCCTCGACGCCGTGGCTCTCGAGCACGGGGAAGAGCTGCATCTCCTTGCGGCGGTAGTGCGTCTCGACCTCTGAGAGCCGCGCGAGGCCGTCGGCGATGCGGGTGATCGCGTCACCGTCAGCGCCCAGCGAGTCAAGATCGGCACGCAGCGCTGCGGTGAGCGTGGCCACCACCGCGTTCTCGCGCAGGTACGCGTCCACCGGATGGGCCGGAGAGAGCACGGGCGCCTCGCCCGACTCGAGCGACTCCTTGAACACGGTCACGTGCACGTCACAGAGCCGCTGCACCTCGGTGACCGGCATTCCCTCGGCGATCAGCGCCTGCTCCATCATCGCCACTTCCGCGGCATCGATATCGCGCACGAGCTCGTCGAAGCGGGACTTCACCGACTCCACGCTCGCCCCGTCGTGCAGTTCGCGGATCAATCCTTTGAGCGTCTCCTGCCGACGTGCCCGCTCGGTTTGATCCAGGCGCGGCGCGGCTCCCCCGGCCTCCTCGGCCACGATGGCGTGCATCGCCACCTGCTCACGGACGGCGTCGATGAGGACGTCCGGATCCAGGTCGCCCATCCTGGCGGCGGCCTCCAGCGTGGCCACGCGCCCTACCGTGTTGTACACGACTGGGTTGCCCAGCTTCTCGAACGCCGGGGTGTAGCCGATGAGCCACGACTTGAGGTACGGATACTGCTGGAGGAGGTCGTGGACCCTGGTGTCTGGCCCGATATGCATGGCGTGCTCCTTCACGATGTGACGGACACTGTAGTACGTATCCATTCCAGCGGATCCGCGACGGCACGAATGACCGGCCGAAGCTGCCCTGACACTCCACGACCTGTACAATGACGTGTCCGCAGACTCGGACTGAACGGCCCGCGCACACCCTGTAAGGAGACCCGCACGTGAACATGTACCTCGCCGCACTGCTCGGCTTCGTCCTGCTCTTCGGGGGTGGCGAAGGCCTCGTCCGCGGCGCTGTGGCGGTGGCCCGGCGCTTCGGCCTCTCGTCGCTCCTTATCGGACTCACGATCGTCGCGGCGGGCACATCGGCTCCGGAGTTGATCGTCAGCGTGAGTGCCGCGATCAAAGGCAATGCCGACATCGCACTGGGCAACGTGGTGGGAAGCAACATCTTCAACGTGCTCGGTGTGCTCGGCGTCTCCGCCCTGATCGCCCCGATCGTGGTGAAGCCGGCCGAGATGAGGCGCGACACCGTGATCATGGTTGCCGCGTCCGTCGCGCTCGCCGCGCTCGCGCAGTTCGGGGTCATCAGCTGGCCGGTGGGCCTGCTGTTCGTAGCGGCCATCGTGGCGTACACGGTGTACTCGTACCGCACCGAGATCAAGTGCAGGCCGACCCCCTCGGCGGAACTGCACGAGCACGAGGGAGAGGAGTTCGAGGGGCCCTCGAGCCTCTGGGTCGGCGTGACGTACATCGCGCTCGGCCTCGCGGCGCTCGTCATCGGGTCGCAGTTGCTCGTCGACGGCGCCACGCAGATCGCACGCGCCTTCGGTGTGCCCGAAGCGGTCATCGGCCTCACGCTCGTTGCGATCGGCACCTCGCTGCCCGAGCTCGCCACCAGTATCGCCGCCGCGTTCCGCGGACACTCGGACGTGGCCGTAGGCAACGTCGTGGGCAGCAACATCTTCAACGCGCTCTTCATCATCGGTACGACGGCGCTGGTCCGCCCCATCCACGTCGCCGAGCGCATGGCTCAGATAGACGTGTGGGTGATGGTCGCCGTCGCGGTCGTGCTCGTGCCCGTGCTCGTGGGACGCGGGCGCATCGGCCGGGTGCTCGGACTCGCGTTCACCACGGCCTACGCGGTCTATGCGGTGCTCCTGCTCGCCTAGCCTGTCAGCCGACCCGCACAGGTGGCCGGGCGGTCCGCTCCGGAGTAGCATGGTAGGGCGCGGCGCCACCCAGGTGCCGCCTGTCTGATGTTCAGGAGAGCACATGCACGTCGTCATCGGGGGATACGGACGGGTCGGGCGCTACCTCGCCTACATGCTGGAGGAACGCGGCCATACCGTTGCGGTCATCGATCGCAACGAAAGCGCCTTCGCGGCCGCGGGTCGCGATATGCGAGGCCGTCGGATCAGCGGCGAGGTCTTCGACCGCACCACGCTCGAGAAGGCGGGCATCGCGGATGCTGATGCGTTCGCGGCTGTCACCAGTGGCGACAACAGCAACATCGTGAGCGCACGCATCGCGCGGGAGCGGTTCAATGTGCCGTGCGTGGTGGCGCGCATCTACGACCCGAGGCGCGCGCGCATCTACGAGCGGTTCGGCATCCCCACCATCTCGAGCGTGAACTGGTCGGGGTCGATGCTGCTCGCGACCATCCTTGAGCCCGATGTGAAGACCACCGCCACCTATGGAGGTGGCGAAGTCCTCACCATCACCGCCGACGCGTCGCTCACGCTCACAGGCAAGCGCGTGAGCAATCTCGACTATCCCGGCAAGTTCCACATCTCGGCGATCGTGCGTGACGGAGTGGCCCGGCTGCCGGAGCCGCGGACCGAGCTCGCCAAGGGCGACAGACTCAGCATCACGGTCACTCGTGAAGCCCTTCCGGAGCTCAAGCGGCTCCTCGACCTGGATTAGGAGGCCGCTGGTGAAGATCATCATCGTCGGCGGTGGCAAGACCGGTGCCTACCTTGCCGAGCGACTGCACAACGACCACGAGATCGCGATCATCGAACAGCGCCGTGACCGCGTGGAGCACCTGCGCTCGGCGATCCCGGACGTGGAGACCCTCCTCGGCGACGCCTGCGAGCCTGAGGCGCTTGAGGCTGCCGGCACCAAGGGGTCGGACATGGTCATCGCGGTCACCGGTGATGACGAGGACAACCTCGTGGTCGCCATGCTCACCAAGGTCCTGGAGGGCGGCACGGTCTACGCGCGCGTGAACCACCCAGAGAACGAGTGGCTCTTCGACAAGGAGTGGGGCGTGGACGTACCCGTGTCCTCCCCCGCGATGCTGTACGGCCTCATCGGCCGCGACCTCGTCCTGGGCAATGTGGTGCCACTGCTCGACCTCAGAGCCGACGACGTCGAGGTCGAAGAGGTCACGCTGCCGGCCGACGCCGCGATCGTGGGTCACACGCTCGCTGACGTGTCGCTGCCTGCCAACGTGTCGGTCATCGCGGTACTGGGAGCCGGTGGCACCGGCGTACGCCCCGCGCGCGGCGAGACCGTCCTCGGCGCGAACGACGTGCTGCTGCTGCTGACCCAGGGCACGCTCGATGAGTCGGCGGTTCTCACCGCACTGGGGATCGAACCGGCCGAGCAGCCCACCGAAGAGTGACCTAACCGCGCTCCGACGGCCCGGGCAACGCGCATGCGAGCGGCGTGCACGGCTCGTTGATGTGATACGGGACGTCGGTGAGGATCACGCCCGGAGCCCCGAAGAGCTGTTGCTTGAGGAGCAGCGAGGTCTGGTCGTGCAGCAGTGCGTCACCGAGGTTCTCGGGCGCGTACTCGGGCAGGATGACCGTGACCACGTGGTCGTTCGTGGGGCGGGGCACAGCCCGGATGAACTCCATGATCGGGCTGAGGATCTCGCGGTACGGCGAATCGACCACTGTGAGCTTGATGCCGAAGCCCGCCTTCTCCCAGCGCTTCCGGAATGCGGCGCCAGTGCCATCGATGTCCACGAACACCGCCTCGATGCGGTCGGCCTGGAGCGTTCTCGCATACCTGAGCGCCCGAACGAGCCTCCTGTCGATGGCCTTCACCAGCACGATAACGTGATTGTGCATGCGGTTGTACGACTGCCAGTCGAGATCCGCATACTCGTCGGGCCGGATCGCGAGGTCCTTGCGGACGCGGTCGTACTGGCGCCTCACCCACAGGAAGAAGCCCACGATCGTGGGGATGAGGATCAAGACGATCCACGCGCCGTGCGTGAACTTGGCGGTGGCGATGACCGCCGTCACGATGCCGGTGGCCGTGGCGCCCACCGCGTTGATCGCGAGCGACCGCTGCCACCCCTGCTCACGGATGCGCAGGTGGTGGCGCACCATGCCCGCCTGCGAGAGCGTGAAGGAGAGGAACACGCCCACCGCATACAGCGGGATGAGCCTCGTGGTCACGCCGCCGAACCCCACGAGCAGTACGATCGCCGCAGCGGTGAGCAGGATGATGCCGTTGCTGAACACCAGCCGGTGTCCGCGGTCACGCAACTGGTGCGGCAGGAAGTCGTCATCGGCAACGAACGACGAGAGCCGCGGGAAGTCCGCGTACGCGGTGTTGGCGGCCAACACGAGGATCGCGGCCACACTCGCCGAGATCACGTAGTAGAGCACGCCCGTGCCGAACATCTCTCGTGAGAGCTGGCTGATCACGGTCTCGGTCTCAGACGGCTGCACTCCGGCGAGCGATGACAACAGCGCGATACCCACGAAGAGGAAGAGCAGGATGCCCGCCATCCATGTGAGGGTGACCGAGGCGTTCTTGTCCTCGGGCTGCCGGAACGCCTGGACGCCGTTGGCGATGGCCTCCACACCGGTCATCGCCGTGCACCCCGAGGCGAACGCCTTGAGCACCAGGAACAGGCCGAGCGACTGCACCGCCTCGATCGGATGCGCTGGCGCTGGCACGCTGAAGGGATCGCCAGTGGCGAAGCGAACGAGTCCGACGATGACCATGGCGCCGATGAGCACGATGAACGCGAACGTGGGGCCGGCGAAGATCGCGCCCGACTCCTTCACGCCCCGCAGGTTGGCGACGGCGAGCAGCAGCACGAAGCCGATGGCGATGGGCACGGTATAGGGCAGAAGCTGCGGCAGCGCGGAGGTGATGGCCGCCACCGCCGCTGAGATCGAGACGGCTACGGTGAGGATGTAGTCGACGAGGAGCGACGCGCCCGCCACGAGGCCGGGGACGGTGCCGAGGTTCTCCTTGGCCACGATGTACGAGCCTCCGCCGCCCGGATACTCCCGGATCGTCTGCCGGTACGACAGCACCACGATCACGAGGAGCACGCCGATGGCGACCGCGATCGGCAGCGTGAGGCTGAGCGCCGCGGTGCCGGCGAGCGCGAGCATGAGCATGATCTCGTGCGGCGCGTATGCCACCGAGGAAAGCGCATCGCTGGAGAACACGGCGAGGGCCACCGGGTTGCTCAAACGCTGGTGCATCGCCTCCCGGTTGTGCAAAGGATCGCCGAGGAGGAACCGCTTCAGAGGACCCGCCATCATCCGCCCTATCGAATCGCTGGCCGCATGTCGCGGACAAGCGTACTCCATGCGGGGGCGGAGCGTACCCCCTAGAGCCTTCCTCGCAACTCCGCGCGGCGCTGACGCCACTCGGGCACGTAGCGCGCGAGCTCGCGATAGAACCCGGGGCCATGGTCGCGCACCCGCAGATGGCAGAGCTCGTGGTAGATCACGGCGTCCAGACACTCCAGCGGCGCCCGGACGAGCATCGTGTTGAGCGTCATGGCGCCGGCCGGTGAGAGGCTCCCCCAGCGCGAGCGCATCGTTCGGAGCCGGAGCTTCGGCATCACCTCACCGGGGCGGCCGAACACCGTCCAACACGCGTGCAGTCGCTCGGGGAAGAGCGCGTGGGCGCGTGCGCGCTCCTCGTCCGTGAGTGCGGCGGGCGGCTCCCATCCGCGCGCAAGCGCCTCGGCGCGCTTGCGCGCGAGCCACTCACCGCGAGCCGTCACGAACCGCTCGATCTCGCGTTCGGGGAGCCAGCGCGGCGAGCGCACGCGCACGGTGCCGTCGGGGGCGACGGTGAGTGCGAGCGTGCGGCGTTCGGAGCGCACGATCTCGTAGGGGATGCGGCTGGTCACGCGTCCACCACCGCTCCATCCACAAGCGTGATCCTCTCGTCGGCATGCTCGGCCATCCGCGGGTCGTGGGTCACCATCACGCACGTCATGCCGCGCTCGTGGATCTGCGACTTGAGCATCTCGACAACCTGGAATCCACGCTCTGAGTCGAGGCTTGCAGTGGGCTCGTCCACCAACATGATCTCCGGCGTGTTCATGAGCGCCCGGGCGATCGCCACGCGCTGCCGTTCGCCGCCGGAGAGCAACGCCGGCCGATGTGAGGCGCGCGCCGCGAGCCCGAAGGAGTCGAGCAGTTCATCCGCACGGGCCCGGTCGGCTCTGGTCACGCGCCCCGAGAGACGCGGCACCAGCAGCAGGTTGTCGCGCGCGGTGAGGTACGGCACCAGGTGGTGCTCCTGGAACACGATCCCCACCGTCTCGCGCCTGAACCGCGCCGCCTGCGCGGGCGTGCGCAGATGCACGGGATGGCCGCCGATGACGATCTCGCCCGAGGTGGGCGTGAGCAGCCCCGCGATGATCGATACGAGCGTCGTCTTCCCCGATCCAGACGGTCCCAGAATGGCGAGCAGCCGCCCCTTGTCGAGCGAGAAGGACACACAGTCGAGCGCGGTGACGGCCGTGTGCCCGCTACCGTACGACTTGGTGATCTCCTTGACCTGCAGCATCTCGTCTCCTCCCTACGCCGACGTCCGGCCGAGTGCCGTGGCCGGGTCGATCTTGAGGATGCTCCGCAGTGAGAACAGGCTGCCGAGATACGCGGTGCCGAAGATGGCCAGGACCGCCACGCCCCACCTGCCGACGTCGGGATCGAACGCCATCATCGGCGGCATACCGGCGCCCGCGCCGAGCGCGAGCACCGTACCGAGCACCGTGGCCACAGCCACGAGCACGGTGATCTGCATGAGGAGGTCGCGGTAGAGGTACGCGTTCGACGCGCCTATCGCCTTGATCGCCGCGATCTGTGACGTCTTGTGCAGCGTGGTGATGTAGAAGAACACACCCACCAGCAGTGCCCCGATGACGATGGAGACGCCCTGGATTCCGCTCACCGCGAGGATCATCTCGGGCATGCCGTTGCCGGCGTCCGCGGAGTCCTCGGGTGTCGCCACACGATAGCGGTCACCGAACTCACGCTGGATGCCGTCGAGTGTCGCCCCTGGCGCGAGCCGCACCGCGGCCACCGAGGCGCTCCCCGCGAACCGCTCGGCCATGCCCGCCTCCGGAGGCGCGCCCGTGCTGTCGGCCTCGACCCGCCCGAGAAGCGCGGCCACGTGCAGATCCTCCCACGTGGTCAGGTCGACCCACACCGTCGGCACCATCACGTAGCGTCGCCCCTCGGTGAAGCCCACCACCGTGAGCTCGGTATCCATCGGGGTGAGCGTGATCGTGTCGCCGAGCTCGATGCCCTTGAGCCCGGCGGTGGTGTCCAGCACGGCTTCGTCGGGTTCCTCGGCATGCCTGCCCTCCACGATCGGAAGCTGTGCGGTGCCGTCGCCGAGCCCGAAGACGCGCACGTCGAACGGCTCATCCACCGAGCCGATGGAAGCGTATGTGTGGCCCACTCCGTACACGCTCTCGACCCCCGGCGTGTCGGCGATTCCATCGAGGTCGTCCGCCGAGAGGATGCTGCGCTCGAACGTGGGATATGTGTCGCGCTGGAACACGAGCGCGTCGGCCGCCAGGCTCGACTTCGCGCCGGCCATGCCGGTCAGGAGCCCCTCGGACATGGCCGAGGTCACCATCGTGAGCGACACCACCAGCGCGATGGCGAGAGCCATGAGCGCGAACTTGAGCGGGCTGCCGAGGAGTTCTTTGAGCGCGGGCATCGTGCTCCGATCGGTCAGGAGGCAGTGGTCCGATGGTACCGGATTGCCACGACGCGTGCGCCGTCGCAGACGGGGCACCGTCACCGCCCGTTGCACGCCGCTCCACAACGGTGTCTACTACGCGGATACGGGCATCATGGGGAGGGGACGCCGATGATCGGGAAGTACGTGCTGGAGACTCGACCGCAGTTCCTCACGCTTGCGGCTGTGCTGGTGCTTCACGGCAGCGCGCTCGCCGCATGGCATGGCTCGGTGCACATCGGGCATTCGCTGCTCGCCGCACTCGCTCTCATCCTGCTGCAGGGCAGCGTGAACGTGCTCAACGACTGGCACGATTGGAGCCGGAGCGGCATCGATCATGCCACCCGGCAGACGCCGTTCTCCGGCGGGAGCGGCCTGCTGCCGCGTGGCGAGATGGAGCCGGGGGCGGCGCTCGCGCTCGGCATCGGCACACTGCTCGCGGGATCGGCGATCGGGCTGTACCTCGCATGGGTCGCGGGTTGGCCGCTGCTGGTCCTCGGCGTGGCGGGCGCACTCTCGGTGGTGTTGTACACGCCGCTGCTCACCCGCATCGGTCTCGGTGAGATCATGGCCGGACTCGGCCTTGGTGCGCTTCCCATCGTGGGCACGTACTACCTGCTGACCGGCACGTTCGACATCGCGGCATGGGTCTCGGGCATCCCCGCCACGCTGCTCACCTACAACCTGCTGTTGTTGAACGAGTTCCCGGACGCGGAGGCCGACCGGGCCGGCGGTCGCCGCCACATGGTGGTTGTGCTCGGCAAGCGCCGGGCACGGTGGCTCTACACGACGGTCGAAGCCGGCACCTTCGCGTCGATCGTGGCGGGCGTGGCGGCCGGCGTGCTCACGCCGTGGGCGCTCCTCGGCCTCATAGCGCTGGTCCCTGCCGTGCGGGCGATCCGCGTCACACTCGAGCGTTATGATAGCTTCGAGGGGCTGATCCCCGCGCAGGGCGCGAACGTGCAGGCCGTGCTCGGCACGAACCTGCTGATGGCGGTCGGGTACGTGGTCGCCGCGCTGTTCGGATAGCCGCGGCCCCAGCGGAGGTGTCTGATGGTCAAAGCGCCGCTTGAACCCGCGCTGAGGGTACGCGCGCATCTACTGATACACGGACTCGTGCAGGGTGTGTACTTCCGTGCCAGCACCGCCGAGGTCGCGCGTGCCCGGGGCGTGGCCGGGTGGGTGCGCAACACCGCGCGGGACGTGGAGGCCGTGCTCGAAGGCACGCGCGATGCGGTGGAGGGCGTGATCGCCTGGTGTCACGAAGGGCCGCCAAGGGCGGGCGTCGAGCGCGTGGATATCGAGTGGGAGGAGCCCGAGGGGCTTCAGGGGTTCACCATCCGGCACTGACCAGGCTTCGCGGGCACGCGGCGTCGAGCAACCATCAGCTGGTCCGCGGGCGTCCGGCGCTACCGGGTGCACGTCGCCCCGCGTGCTGCCAGGCGTTCTCCATCAGGACGAGCACATGCCCGTCCGGGAGGCGGTCGAGGGAGATGGCCAGCACCATGCTGCCACGCCGCGTCGGGATGAGGTCGGCGCGCGCGTAGTGCGGCTCACCACTGGCGGCGACCCGGGCAACGGCATCCACGATACCGAGCTCCGCGGCCATGGGCACGGCCTCATCGACCGGGGCTCCGGCGGAAACGCCTGCTGCGGCGGCGCCAAGGGCCGCCTCGTTCGCCCACAGCACGGTCATCGTGGCCGGGTCTATCAGCACCGCTCGCGTTCTGCTTGATCCACCGTCGTCGGCTCCGCCCATGGCACACCTCCTTCGGAGCCACCGTAGCACCGGCACACCCCTGGCGGAAGCGGGGACACCCCGTGCGCACCTCCGGGGAATAGACGCTATGAGGAGGCGTGCGGTGACTGCGGAGACGACCATGCCCGGGACCCCGTGGTGGAAGACGGCCGTGATCTACCAGATCGCGGTCTCGAGCTTCGCCGACAGCGATGGTGATGGCAGAGGCGACATCCGGGGCATCATCGAGCGCCTCGATCACCTGCGCGGCGCGCCCGGTTCGCTCGGCGTGGACGCGATCTGGCTCACCCCGGTGAACCGGTCTCCCCTGCGCGACTTCGGCTATGACGTGAGCGACTACCGGTCGATCGAGCCGCGCTTCGGCACTCTTGCCGACTTCAGGGAGCTGGTTGATGCCTGCCACGCCCGGGGTCTGCGCGTGATCATGGATCTCGTGCTCAACCATACGTCCGACGAGCATCCCTGGTTCACGGCCTCGCGCTCCAGCCGCGACGATCCGCGTCGCGGCTGGTACGTCTGGCGGGACGGCCGGGCTCCGGGCAAGCCGCCCAACCGCTGGCGGGCGGTGGTGGAAGGCAGTGCGTGGGAGCACGACGCGCGAACCGGCCAGTACTACTACCACGCGTTCCTCCCCTTCCAGCCGGACCTCGACTGGCGCAACTCCGACGTCCGCGATGAGATGCTCGATGTGGCGCGAAGCTGGCTCGAGTTCGGCGTGGACGGCTTCCGCCTGGACCTCATCAACCACCTCTACGAGGACGAACGGTTGCGCGACAACCCACGAAAGCCCGGCACCAGACCGTATCTGGCGCAACGACACCTGCACGACCACTCGCAGCCCGAGAGCCTGGAGGTGGCCTGCCGCCTCCGCGCGCTCGCTGACGCGTACGGTGAGCGGGTGCTGCTGGGCGAGGTCTTCAGCGACGACCCGCATGACTGCCTCGCCTACCTCGGTGATGGGAACGACCGGCTCCACCTGTCCTTCTACCTGGACTTCGTCGGGCAACGGTGGCGGGCGCGGGGATTCCGCGACTCGGTGGACTGGCTCGAGGAGCGCCTGCCCGGAGCCACGTGGCCGTGCTACTACCTGGACAACCACGACGTGCCGCGCAGCATCTCCCGGCTCGGGGGCGGGCGCAATGCGCTCCCCCGCGCCAGGGTAGCCGCGGCGATGCTGCTCACGCTCCGGGGTACGCCGATCGTGTACTACGGGCAAGAGCTCGGCATGCCACAGAGCGTGGTGCCGCGCGCGGCGCTCGACGACCCCGTGGGACGGAAGTTCTGGCCGCTCCGGGTTGGGCGTGACGGCTGTCGGACGCCGATGCAGTGGACCTCGGAGCCGGGCGCCGGGTTCACCTCCGGCACCCCGTGGTTGCCGGTGGGCCCCTCGGCGGGTACGCGCACCGTGGCCGCCGAGGGGCCGGACCCCGACTCGCTGCTCTCCTGGTGCCGCGACCTGATCGCACTGCGATCGGCAACGCCAGCCCTGCAGGTAGGTGGGTACCGCGCGCTGCCGGGCATGCCTCGCGACGTCTTCGCGTTCGAGCGCATGCTCGCAGACCAGCGCATCGTGGTCCTGCTCAACTTCGGTCGTCGAACGCGACAGTGCGACCTCCCGGATTCCCGGTCGCCGAAGACGCTGCTCTCGACGGAGGGCCCGGTAGGGGCGCTGGCGCCGCTCGCGCCGTACGGGGCGCGGGTGATCGACGCCGGTTCGTACGAACGCCGCGGTGGGGCGTAGAATGGGGCCATCCGGGTCAGCCGACCCGGAACGACCACGGGGAGACGCCATGTCTGTCATGAAGCTCGCGGGGCTGTTCGTGCTCACGATGGTCGCGTTCCTCGCGGTCGACGCCGTCTGGCTCACGACAGCCACACCTCGGCTCTACCGCCCCGCGCTCGCGTCACTGCTCGCCGACAAGCCCAACCTCGCCGCTGCGGCCATCTTCTACGCGATCTACGTCGTGGGCGTGCTCGTGCTGGCCGTGATACCCGGTGTACAGGCCGGCTCCCTCGGAGAAGCGCTCTGGCGCGGGGCGGTGCTCGGGTTCGTGGCATACGCCACCTATGACCTAACCAACCTCGCCACACTCCGTGACTGGCCGATCCACATCACGCTGATCGACCTGGCCTGGGGCACGGCGCTCACCACGGCCACGGCCTTCGCCGGCTATCACGCGGCGCTCTGGCTGAAGATCACCGGGTAGGCCGGACGGTCACACGCACCGGCGCACACGCGTGCCGGTGCAGACGCACGGTGTTACACTCAGCGGCATGCGCCATCGCCTGACCATCGCGCGTGCACTCGTGATCGCCCTCGCCCTGTCCGCTGCCGGACCGGGAACCACACCCGCGCGCGCGGAGCCTCTCGCCGAGGAGGTCGCGATCGACCGCGCCGCGCTTGAGCGAGCGGTGGCGGCGTACGAGGCGGCACAGAAGACCGCGGCCGAAGTGCAGGTGCGCGTCGACGCGGCGATGGCCGAACTCGATGCGGCAGTGGTCGAGCAACAACGCTGCGAGACGTACCTGCGGACGCGCGCCTCCACCCTCTACCGCACGGGCGAGGCCGGTCTGCTCGAACTGCTCTTCAGCGCCGAGAGCCTCCCCGAGCTCGGCGAACGACTCGACCTTCTGACCCGTATGGCCGAGCAGGACGCGCGGACCGTACGCGATCTCAAGAGCGCACGCAACCTCGCCGAGGGCACCGCCCGGAGCCTGCTCGACTCGCAGGCCGAGCAGGCCGAGGCGCTCGAGGCGCTCGAGGTCGAGGTCACCCGGGCGCGCACCGAGTTCGCGGCAAGCGAGGCGGCGCTCAAGGAGTACGAACAGCGCCAGGCGGCTGCCGCGCGGGCCGCGCGGGAAGCGGCGGCGAGAGCCAAGACACCGGCCCCGGCCTCCGCGAGACCGCCGCAGGATGTGACCGGCGATGGCGAGTGGCGCACGGCGGTGGCGTCGCACTACAGCCGGACCTTCACCGGACGCGGCGCGAGCGGGAAGCCCATCGGCCCCTACACGATGATGGTGGCGCACAAGACGCTGCCCTTTGGCACGCTCGTCGAGTTCGAGTACAAGGGCAAGCGCGCGGTCGCAAGCGTTGAGGACCGCGGCCCGTACACGCCCGGTCGCGAGTGGGACCTCGGCCCCGGCGTGGTGCGTGCGCTCGACTTCAGCGGCGTGCACGAGGTGCGATACCGCATCGTGTCGCGCTAGGAGAGACGTCCTACCGGAGCGGCTCCTCGGTCTCGTACACCACACCCACGGCGGGACCCACATGGATGCCCACCACCGCGTGGATCGGCACGATGGGGACCTTCCGTCCCACGACTGGCTCCACCACCTCGGTAGCGAACCGCTGCGCCTCGTCGGCATCGGAGATGTACTGCACCGCCACCTGTCGCACTCCGGCCTTCTCGATGTCACGCTTCATGATCGAGACGACCTTCGCCCAGGCCGACGTGCCGCTGCGACCCACGCCTGCGATGCCGGTGACGCCCTTTTCGGCGGTGAGTATCGGGACGATGCGCAGCATCATGCTGAGCAGCGCCGAAGCGCCGGTGATCCGCCCGCCACGGCGCAGATACTCGAGGCTGTGCGGTGTGAACAGGAGGCGCGTGCGGCGCATGGTCTCCTCGGCGGCGCGACGGCACTCCTCGAGAGACGCGCCCGCGGCTGCGGCCTCTGCTGCCGCAAGCACGGCGTATCCTTCCTCGAGGCTGTTGGACAGGCTGTCCACGATGCCGATGCGCGCGTCGGGAGACGCGGCCCGGATATCTGCCACGGCCGCTTCGGCAGAGGCGACAGTGCCGCTCAGTCCGCCCGAGACGAGCACGGCCAGCACCTCGTGGCCATCGGCGAGCAATCCCCTGAAGACCTCGGCGAACTCGGCGGGTGACGGCTGCGAGGTGGTGGGGAGCGAGTCCATGTCGGCGAGGCGCGCGTAGAAGGCGGTGCTGCTGAGCTCCTCTTCCGAGAGCGGCTCGCTGCCGTTGTAGACATGGATCGCCACGGTCGCTATCGCGAGCCGCTCCTTGTCAGCCGGACTGATGCTCGCCACCGTGTCGGTCACGATACGTACAGCCATGGGTGCCGCCCCTGTGTCGCGGGTCGCTGCCTGAGAAGAGCATAGCAGCAGCGGACAGACACACGGGATGAGCGGGCGGCGAATCAGCGCCAGACGGCAGCATACGCCGATGTGCGGTCAGTCGGCCATAAGCTCTCGGGCGGCGGCCGTCACCGCGAGCCCGCCGAGCGCCGTCTCCCGCAGTGCGACCGGCAGTGCGCGGCCAACGCTCGCGAGCGCCTCTGCCACCTGGTCGAACGGGATCGCGAACCGTACGCCGGCGAGCGCGAGCTCGATCCCGGTGAGCGCCACCGCGGCGCCGGTGGCGTTGCGCGCCACACAGGGCACCTCTACGAGCCCGCCGACCGGGTCGCACACCAGGCCGAGCAGACCCTGGAGTGCGAGCGACGCGGCGTGACCCGCCTGCTCCGGCGTTCCGCCGAGCATCTCGGTCGCCGCCCCCGCCGCCATCGCGGAGGCCGCGCCGATCTCCGCCTGGCAGCCGGCGGCCGCGCCAGACAGGTTCGTGCGCGCCGCGATGACCGCACCGATCGCCCCTGCGGCGAGGAGCGCGTCGATGACCGCGTCGTCGTCGAGACCGCGGTCCGCGGCGAGCGTGAGCACGACGCCCGGCAGCACGCCCGAGGCGCCGCCCGTGGGAGCCGCCACCACGCGGCCCATGCTCGCGTTGACCTCGGCCACCGCCAACGCCGCAGCGATCGCGCGCGCGGCCACGCCCTCAAGCGGGCCAGCGGTCGCATCGCTCACGCGCGCCGCATCGCCGCCCACGAGGCCCGACCTCGAGTGGGCGGTGCCCTTGAGGCCGAGCGCGACCGCCTCACGCATCACGGTGAGGTGCCCGGCCATGCGCGAGCGGATCGTCGCGGCGTCGTCCCCGGACTCCAGAGCCTCCTGCGCAAGCGCCGCCGCGGCGATCGAGCCGTGTTCCGTAGCGGCTTCAAGAAGGTCTGCGAAGGTGGTGTGCGCCATGGCTCGCTCCCTTATACCGCCGGCACCGCGCGGATGCGCAGCACGCCAGGGAGCGCCTCGATCTCCGCGAGCGTGGCCGTCGGCAGCGCTGTGTCGGTCTCGATGAGCATGAGGGCGTCGGCGCCCTTGCGCGTCCGGGAGACCCGCATCTGGGCGATGTTGGCGCCCGACCCCGAGATGATGCGCGTGACGGCGGCGATCTCACCGGGCAGGTCGTTGTGCTCGACGATGAGCAGCGGCATCCGTCCGTCGGCGTACGCCTCGAACCGGCCGATGCGGGTCACCAGGACCTCGCCACCACCCACGGACGAGCCCTGGATCTCCACCGCGCTGTCCCCCACCGAAAGCGCCAGGAGCGCGGTGTTGGCGTGCACATCGCCGAGGTCTCCCTCCCCGATGGTGAACACCATCCCCCGCTCGGCGGCGTGCTCGAAGGCACGCGTGATCTCGGGGTCATCGGGCCGCATGCCGAGCAGGCCGGCCACGATCGCAAGGTCGGTACCGTGCCCGCGACCGGTCTTGGCGAAGGAGCCGTGGAGCGTGATGGCCGCCCGCTCAGGCTGCGAGCCCAGGATCGCCCGCGCCAGCAGGCCGAGCCTGACCGCGCCCGCGGTATGACTCGATGAAGGCCCGATCATCACCGGACCGAGGATGTCGAATACGGAGCGTGTGGTAGCCATGCGCATACCGTAGCGCACGAAGGCCGCCCGCAACAGCACCTATCGCTGCGGACGGCCTTCGAACGATCGTATGCGCCTAGAAGACCGCGACCACCGAGCCGCTGTACTGCTGCTCGATGAACGTACGGATCTTCTCGGAGGTCAGCACCTTCACGAGCGCCTGGATGCCGGCGTCGTCCTCGTTGCCCTCGGCGACGGCGACGATGTTGGCGTAGGTGTCGGCCGCAAGGCCGTCAGAGGCCTCGCTGGCGAGCGCATCGGCTACCGAGAGGTTAGCCGAAAGCGCGTAGTTGCCGTTGATGACCGCAAGGTCCACGTCGGCGAGCATGGCCGGTACGGCCGCCGCCTCGACCTCGACGAACTCGATGTTCTTGGGGTTCTCGGCGATGTCGTTCACGGTCGCCTTGATGCCGGCGCCGTCCTTGAGGGTGATGATGCCCTCCTGCTCCAGCAGCAGCAGCGCGCGGGCCTCGTTGGTGGCGTCGTTGGGCACGGCCACCTTGCCGCCCTCGGGCAGCGCGTCGATCGAGGCCGACTTGCCCGCGTACAGGCCGAGCGGCTCGAAGTGGATGCTCGCGGCCGAGACGATGGACGTACCGTTCTCGGCGTTGAAGTCTTCAAGGTAGGGGGTGTGCTGGAAGTAGTTCGCGTCGATCTCGCCGGCCTCGACATCGGTGTTGGGGAGCACGTAGTCGGTGTACTCGATGATCTCGAGTTCGTAGCCCTCGGCAGCGAGGTCCTCGGCGACCTGCTCGAGGATCTCGGCGTGAGGTGTGGGCGACGCGCCCACCTTGAGCACGACGAGGTCGCCGGAGGTGGCGCCATCATCCGACGAGCAACCGGCAAGGCCGAGCACGCCGAGCGCAAGCGCGAGTACCAGTGATGCGATGGTGAAGGTCCTTCTCATGAACGCACGCCTTTCTTCTCATACGGCTTCGTGGCCGTGTCTGACCTCGGTGGAGATACCGCGGAGACCTACCGGTTCCGCTTGTCGAGCGCGCGGGCGGCGAGATCGCCCGACGTCTGGATGAGTTGCACGAGGACTATCAGGATGACGATGGTGGCGATCATCACGTCGTCCTGGTAGCGATAGTAACCGTATCGGATGGCGATGTCACCGAGCCCGCCCGCGCCGACAGCACCCGCCATCGCCGAATAGCCGACGAGCGTGATCAGCGTGATCGAGGCGCCGCGCGCGATCGACGGCAGGCTCTCACGCAGCATGACCTTCCAGATCACCTGCCACGTGGAAGCGCCGTATGAGAGCGCCGCCTCGATGACGCCGGGGCCGAGCTCGGCAAGCGAACTCTCCACCATGCGGGCGACGAACGGTGTGGCAGCCACGACAAGTGGCACGATGGCGCCCGCCGTGCCGAGTGACGTGCCCATGATGAGGCGCGTCGCCGGGATGAGCGCGACGAGAAGGATGATGAACGGTATCGAGCGGCCGGTGTTCACGATCCAGCCGAGCACCGCGTTGAGCCCGCGATGCGGCTTGAGCGAGCCGGGGGCCGTCACGGTCACGAGCACGCCGAGCGGCACGCCGAGCACATAGGTGATGGCTGTGGAGATGAACACCATCGCAAGCGTCGCGAGCGTCCCATCGACCAGCAGCTGTCCGTATTCGGTCAGGAACTCACGCATCCCAACGCACCCGCCCAAGCAGTCGTCTGGTCACGTCGGTCCGCGGGTCCTCGAGCACCTCGGCTGCACTCCCCTGCTCGACGATACGCGACCCGTCGATCACGGCCACGCGGTTGCAGATCTTCTCCACGACACCGATCTCGTGGGTGATCACCACCATCGTCACACCCATCTCCTGGTTGATCTGGCGCAGCAGCTTGAGCACCGAGTTCGTGGTGAGACTGTCGAGCGCCGAGGTGGCCTCATCACACAGGATCACCCGTGGGTGGTTGGCCAGCGCGCGCGCGATCGAGACCCGCTGCTGCTGGCCCCCGGAGAGTTGCGAGGGATACTGCTTCGCCTTGGCCGACAGACCCACGAGGTCGAGGAGCTCCATGCCGCGGCGCTCGCGGTCGGCACGGTCATCGCCGCGGATCTCGAGCGGGAACGTCACGTTCTCGAGCACGGTCCGCTGGGCGAACAGATTGAAGTCCTGGAAGATCATGCCGATCGTGGCGCGCAGATCGGAGAGCTGGCGTCCCTCAAAGCCGGTGACGTCCACCCCATCGATGATGACCGACCCCGACGTGGGCTTCTCGAGCAGGTTGATGCAGCGGACCAGCGTGGACTTGCCCGCACCGCTGATGCCGATGATGCCGAAGATGTCGCCATCCTCGATGGTGAGGCTGACGTCTTCGAGCGCGGTGTGTTCGGCACCATGCGTGCTGTATGTCTTGGAGAGGTTCTTGAGCTGGATCATAACGCGCCATTCTAGCCTGTAACCGCCCATGACGGCCAGGGATGGTGCGAACACCGGCCTCTACAGCGCAAGTCCGGAGGTCGGCAATGCCGATATCACTCGGCGGGGACCCCATCGCCAAGGTCTGCGGACCCGGTCCCCTCGTACACGAGCGGGATGCGAAGCGTGAAGGTCGAACCCGCTCCCGGAGCGCTCCGCACGGTGATCTCGCCGCCGAGCAGGTGCGCGTACTCCCGCGAGATGGCGAGCCCAAGCCCGGTTCCCGCGGGTTTGCCCGCACCACGGGCATGCAGCTGCGTGAACTTCTCGAAGACCACATCGAGCTGCGCCTCGGCGATGCCCACGCCGGTGTCAGTCACGTCGAGGGATGCGGATCGAGAGTACGGAGACCACGTCGCCCGCCTTGCGACCGAAGCTCCGGTCGGGGCCATAGTACGCGACGAGTTCGGCCGGCGCCGCCTCCGGAGTACTATGACAGCCCAGGCAGGACTCCTCCATCACCTCGCCGCGACGCATGAGGTAGAAGACCTCCTCGCCGTCGACGGTGCGGATCCCCGAGCGCTCGGCCACGGAGGAGTCCTCGTTCAGCGCTCGCAGGTACTCCGCCTCGTACTCGTCAGCCTCGTTCTCGGGGCTGCGCGCGTCGATCGCGCACTCCTTATAGTAGTAGTGCTCGGAGCCGGTGTCGGCGTAGCTCGTGATCCTGCGAACCGCATATGTCGAGGACATCCACGATGGCTGGAACGCTCCGTCCTCGAGTACCGGATCCGTCAGCTGGAAGAGCTCCGGCTTGAGCTCCTGGTTGAAGTAGGCGTGGATCGCCAGGTTGCGTGTGACGAGCAGCTCGGCCCGGCGACGCGCGTCATCAAGCGCAAGATCGCGCATCTGGTCCCGCACGAAGTACACCAGGCTCGCGGCGGCGGCCACGTACAAGGCGACGACCAGGAGCACGACCCTGCCGGTGATGCTCTGCATCCACGCGCGCACACTCCCACCTCTCCACGGTCAGTGCCCGCACCCATGCGCCGGATTCGATTCTCACAGACCTGCCGAGCAATATGCACGCAAATCCGGCTACGGACACCGTGCACGGGCGCAGGTAATGCCTGACAGTGGGGTATTCTCCGTCTAGAGTGGTTCCAGGGCGCGCACGCTGGCATTGTGGCGGGGGCGGCTGGCTTCATGCGGATCGACAGCGGTCCCCATGGGCCCCGAGGGGGAGACACAGGATGGACGCGAACGCACTGCGGGGCAAGCGGCTGCTGGTGGTCGACGACAACGACCCGAGCAGGGACCTGATGAAGACGATCCTCACGGCGGCTGGCGCCACGGTGGACGAGGCCGCCAACGGAGAGCAGGCGGTGGCCGCATGCAAGGAGACGCGGTACGACGCGGCGCTCATGGACATCCAGATGCCACTGCTCGACGGCATGGAGGCGACCGCGCTCATCCGTGCGCATGAAGCCGATACGGGCGCACCACACACCATCATCATCGCGGTCACCGCGCACGCCATGGCCGAGCACCGGCAGAGGTGTCTTGATGCGGGGATGGACGCCGTGATCACGAAGCCCATCGATCCGCTCGGCGTGATCGATCAGGTGGCCACCCTGCTCACGTGAGTGGCAACCGGAGCGTGAACGTCGAGCCTTCGCTCGAGGAACGTGTGAGTTCCAGCGTGCCGCCAAGAAGCTCCGCGTACTCCCGGGAGATCGCCAGACCGAGCCCCGTGCCAGCCGGCTTGATGCGTCCGGATCCATGCACCTGGGTGAACCGCTCGAACACTCGCGCCTGATCCCGCTCGGCGATGCCCGGTCCGGTATCGGTGACGCTGAGCGACACGGTGCTCGTGTCGTCGTCACGGGACACGGACATCTCGATGTGCCCAACGTCTGTGAACTTGATGGCATTGCCCACGAGGTTGAGCAGTATCTGACGCACCTTGGCGTGGTCGCTGTCCAGATCAGGCACGTCCTCGCCCACAGCAACGCGCAGGTCCAGCCCCTTCTCGTGCGCCAGTGGCGCGACCGTGTCGGCAACCTCGCGCATGAGCCGGGCGGGCGAGAACCGCTCGACATGGATCTCGACCCGGCCGGCCGCCACCTTCTCCAGGTCCAGGACGTCATTGATGAGCGCGAGCAGGTGCTGCCCCGCGCGGTTGACGATCTCGATCTTCTCGAGCTGCTCGTCCGTCACCGGACCGATGAGGCCCTCGGCGAGCAGCGAAGAGAAACCGATGATCGAATTCAGCGGTGTGCGGAGCTCGTGGCTCATACTGGCGAGGAAGGCGCTCTTTGCTTCCGTGGCGCGCTGCAGCTCCTCGTTCGTGGCCGAGAGCTCCTCGTTCGCCTCGGCGAGATCGGCCGTTCGCTCGGAGACGAGATCCTCAAGATGGGCGCGGTAGCGATCGAGTTCCCGCTCGGCCAGGATGCGCTCGGTGACGTCGCTGACGATCACGGCGAACTGGCCCTTCTGCGGCGAGTAGACGATCATGTCGAACTCGCGTCCACCATCCATCGAGACTTCGTCGAGCCGGGCGGGGATGCCGGTGAGCGCCACGTGGCCGTACAGCTCGATACGCTCACGGGGTACGTTCGGAGCGACCGCGCTCGCCGCCTGTCCGACCAGACTCTCTGCGGCCATGCCGAACATGCGCTCGAAGGCCGCGTTCACCCGCAGATAGCGGAAGTCGACGGGAAGCCCGTCATCGTCAAGGATGGTCTCGCCAAGCAGCAACCCTTCGCTCATGTTCTCGAACAGTCGCGACTGCTGCGCCTCGCTCTCGGCCAGACGCTCGATCGCATCGAGACGCGCGAGCGCCGCGAAGCACAGACGCGCGAACGACTCGACGACGCCGTGCGGCGGATGCGCCCGGACGCGACGCACAAGGATGGCGACGCCCGCATAGGTCGTGATGGAATCGGAGACACCGATCGTCCACACGTGGTGGATGCCGAACGTTCCGGCGATCGCCTCCGCCGCCGGGCGCGGCATCTCTCCTGCCGCCGCCTCGGCGAGGCCGCCCTCGAGCTCGAGCAGCCTCCCCGAGGTGTACATCGGCTCATACTCATCGCCGGCGTTGATGGTCTTCCCGATCACGCGGTATCCCGCGAGTTCCTCACCGCGACGCAGCAGGTCGGCATCGACACCCACGACACTGCGGGTGAACATCGTACCGTCGCCGCGCGCCTCGTTGACCACGATGATGTCACGGGGGAACAGCGCCCCGAAGAACTCATCGATCGCCGTGTATACGCGATCCCGGTCCTCGCAGGTGAGCAGGTCGGCGCTCGCCCGCGCGAGCAGCTCGGCCTCGGCCGCGCGCTGTTCAGCTGATGCGGCCGCCCGTGCGAGATCGACCTGGGCGCTCTCGCGCTCGTCCTGATCGAGCATCAGCCGTACGGTGAGCCCGGTCCCGAGCGGGAAGAGCGTCATCACCGGCAGCCACACGGTTCCAACGATCCCGGCCGCGGTGCCCGCCGGCAGCAGCAGATACTGTGCGAGCAGCACGAGCAGGTGAAGCACGACGCCGAAAGCCATCAGCCCCGGTATGCGAAGCAGCTCGGGCTTCGCTCGAACAAGGTAGTGGAAGCCCACACCCGCAGCGGCGGTCAACACGATGGTCAGCACGCCTGCCGGCACGCCGGCGCCCCCGAGGTACACCCGGTACGCCGACGCGATCAGGGCTGCGATGAGGGCGACCGGCGCCCCGCCGAACAGTCCCGCCAACCCCATGACGATCGAGCGGCCATCATAGAAGATGCCCTCGGCGAGGCCGAAGGGGATCATCATGCCGATGACCGCCACCAGACCGTACAGCACACCGGAGATGGTCCAGCGCGCCCATGAACCGGTCGGCAGCCGCCGTGCAAGGTAGCGCTGTATCGTCGCGAGCATGACGATGAGGGCCACATTCTGAATCAGCGTGAGCACCATGTGCCAGCTACCTCTCGAGCCCGCTGCAACGAGCGGTACTCGCACAGCGTAGCAGGCGCGGCGACACGTGGATACAGAGAGGCGTAGGAGCGGGTCAGCCGGCTCAGAGCGCCGTAGACCCTACGGGCGCGGTTCGGGGCCCGCATCCAGCGTTGGGACCTCCAGGGTGAAGGCGGAGCCCTTATCAAGCTCACTCTCCACGCCGAGTGTGCCGCCGAGCATCTCGGCGTATTCCCGGGAGATGGCGAGCCCGAGGCCCGTGCCAGCAGGCCGCATCCGGGTGATGTCGTCATCGCACTGCCAGAATGGCTCGAAGATGCGCGGCAGCAGATCCGCCGCGATTCCCCGCCCCGTGTCTCGCACAGTGATGCGAGCACCGCCCGTCGGACGTGGCTCAAGTTGCACCCGCACCGAGCCCCTGTCGGTGAACTTCACCGCGTTGCCCACCAGGTTGAGCAGTATCTGTCGCACCTTCATGGAGTCGGACCGAACCACCACGTCGTCGCCGGGGGCAGCCCATTCGAGCGCAAGACCCTTGCCCGCAGCCTGCGCCCCGAACGAGCCGAGCACATCGCGGACAAGTTCGGTGGCGTTGAACGCGCTCACCTTGAGCGCCACACGTCCGCTCTCGATCTTGGAGAGATCGAGCACGTCGTTGATCAGCGACAGCAGGTGCATGCCGCTCCGGTGGATCATCTCGATCTGATCATGCTGCCGGTCGCTCATGGTGCCGGCGAGGCCCTGGAGCAGCACGTCGGAGAAGCCGATGATCGAGTTGAGGGGCGTTCGGAGTTCGTGACTCATGTTCGCAAGGAACGTGCTCTTCGCCCGGCTCGCCTCGACCAGCTCGACATTGGTGCGCTCAAGCTCGGCCGTCCGCTCTGAGACCAGCGCTTCGAGCTCATCGCGGTGGCGGGCGAGTTCGAGCTCGGCCTCCTTGCGATCGGTGATGTCCACCTCCACGCCGTCCCAGACGTAGGTACCATCGTCCCTGATCATCGTTTCTGAGGAGATGTGGCTCCACTTGATCGCGCCGGAGGGAAGTCGATACCGAATCTCGGCTTCGAAGCGATCACCCGCAGAGGTGCACTCCTCTTCCAGGCGGATGATGCGCTGCTTGTCCTCGTCGAACAACTGGTCGTAGATGAGCCGGGGGTCGGTGACCGCCTGCTCGGGAGTCACCTCATGGAGCTGCTCGATCCCAGCACTCGCATACACGTACCGACGCGGGGCATCGGGTCCATCAGCCTCCATTCGATAGATGCACCCGCCGGGGATGTTGTCACTGAGTGTACGTAGGCGCTCTACGCTCTCACGGAGCGCCTGCTGCGCCTCGCGCCGTTCGTTCACGACCTCCGTGTATACGATGATGCCGCCCACTGATCCGTCGCGCTCGTACCACGGACGACACTCCCAGTCGGCCCAGTCGGTGCGCCCATCCGCCCGCACGAACGGATCCTCGATACCGACGCAGATCTCGCCCTCGAGCGCTCGGCGGTGCACTTCGCGCCACTTCTCAGGCAGGTCGGGGAATACGTCGTAGTGGTGCCTGCCGATGACGTCCTCTTCACGGACCTCGTACTGCTCCAGGTAGTGTCTGCTCACGTAGATGTACCGGAGGTCACGATCGTGGACGGCCACCCCGGCACTATCGTGTTCGATTATGTAGCGCATCAAGTCATGACGGTGCGCGAGTTCCGCCTCGGCAGCCTTCGGGTCCGTGATGTCCCGACAGATGCAGAATATGTACTTCTCGCCCTCGACCATCACACCCGTGGTGGCGATCTCCACATCGTAGACACTGCCGTCCTTGCGGATGTGACGCGTCTCGAAGTGGTGTCCCGCCTCGTCGACCTCGTCCAGCATGACTTCGATCTGCCCGCGATCGCTCACGTTCTCCCAGTCCCAGACGTGGAGGCCCCGGACCTCCTCAAGCGAGCGCCCGAGCATGCGTGCGAACGCCTTGTTGGCCTCGAACACGCCTCCGTGGCCATCGAGCACGACGATGCCGTCTCGCGAGTGCTCCATCATCGCGCGCCAGGTCTGCGCTTCGACGGCGAGCGAGCGCCGCACCTCCGCGCATACCGTCAGGTCGTAGACCACCCACAACTCGACGGCCCGGCCGTCAAGCTCGGTGGGGATTGTCCGTACATCGACGGTGCGCGGCGAGCCATCGGCCACGCGATGCGACTGGACGCCGAGCGAGCCCTCGATCCGAGACAGAGGCAGGCCCGCCATCTGCTCTCGCGTGAAGCCGTAGAAGACGGCTGCGGCAGGGTTGGCGTCGACGATCGTGCGCTCCAGGGGGTCGACCACGAGGACCACGAGGATGTCGTTATGGAAGAGAGGATCGTACATGGCGCCCAACGATGAAGGCCGACGCGGGAGATCAGCACCAGCATACTCCATCGGATCCGATCCACGCCCCCAGATGTGAGATGGGCCGGGTCCGAAGACCCGGCCCCCACACGTGTACCCGACACCCGCTCAGGCGGTAAGGGGGTGCCATCGCCGCTCAGGCGTTGTCGTGTAAGGCCTCCGGCAAGAAACCTGGCACTCCGAGCGATCGCGACGGCGCCGGTGGCATCGGGGAACGTCGTGGCCCTGGGCTACTCGGTCACGAGACCTTCGAGGAACTCGACGACGGCGGCCCTCTCCTCTTCGGTGAGTTGCGCGCCGTGAACCTCGGTCATCTGCTGGACGATGGCCGCCCAATCGGCGGTGCCACCCTGCTCGTAGATGCGCTGTGCGTCATGGCAGGTCCCGCACTTGCTCGCCACCACGTCCTCACCGACCGACAGCTCGCGACTCCCGAGGAACTCGACGACGGCAGCCTGCTCCTCGTCGGTGAGCGACGCGCCGTGAGCGGTGTTCATCTCCTGGACGATCGCGCTCCAGTCAGCGCCGTAGCCCTGGACGAAGATCCTGCTGGCGTCATGACATTGCACGCACGCGCCCTCGAGGACCTCCTGGCCCGACACCGGCTCCTTGGCCGGCTCCTCGGCGGCGGGCTCAGCGACGGGCTCTTCAACCGGCTCGGCCGAGTCGTCGGCCGAACATCCCACCATCAAACCGAGCGCAGTGACGATAACGACCGTCGCGACTATCGCGACGAGTCTCTGAAGCGATTCCTTCATCGGATCACGACTCCCTTCATCGATCTACCGGCGGTCTCATGCAGTGCCGATGGTGCGGTCGCGGGTGTCTGCCATCCGCGACCGCACCGCTCGAACCCTTACGTGGTGGCCGCTTCGGCGACCGGCTCCAGCACTTCTTCACACTGATCGATCCGCTCCTGCAGGAGCTCCTTGACGCGCGGGACGAGCATGCCGAACGCCTCGCCTGTCGCATGCAACTCGCTGATGGCACCCGCGAGCTCGGCGTCACCGATGACTTCGTCGAACCACTGAGCCAGGAAGCCGAAGTCGGCGTAGTGGATGTTCAGCCGAAGGCCCGCCGCCCGGAAGTCCTCGATCGTACGGTCCTCGAGGAACTGCTGGACCATCCCGAGCGAGAGGAGCCTGGCCGCCGACGATCCCGCGCTGGGCGACATGACCGTGCCTACGAAGGCCCGGCCGCCGTCCACAGCCCTCGTGAACCGACGGGCTTCTTCCTCGGTGGGCTTGGTGAGTGTCGTCATCATGCTCCCAACTTCCCGGCCTTCTCGAGCTCATCAGCCACGAACTTCATGTCCATGGACTCAAGCGTGTCGCGCTTCGGCCAACCCGTGGCGGGGTCCCAGCCCTCGAACTCGAAGTAGAGGGACTTCCACTCCTCCAGCCGCGCCGCGTCGACCACACGCCCGGCGACCATCTTGTAGCTCCACTCACCGTTCTCGTACACAGGAAGGACGTTCGGTGATGACATCAGCATGTAGCCGGGAACCGGGAGGGACGGAACCTCGTACATGTACTGCCCGTAGACCTCCTGGTCACGATGACGGCCCTGGAGGATGAAGATGGCACGGTGCAGGTTCCAGATCCGCGTGCCGCGCTTGATGCCATCCTCGAGCGGCTCCTCACGACCGGTGACGCCCTTGACGTACCGGGGCTCCGCGATGCCGGTGAGACCGGCTTTGTCCTCGGTGTTCGGGTTGACGAAGTCGGCGTACGCCCAGTCGCACAGACCCATCGAGTTCTTGTAGTAGTGGTAGTACGCCACGTACCACGACACGAGCTTGGCCATCGACTCGCTGTAGATGGCATCGTCGCTGTAGTTGATCATCATCGGATCGTTGTACGGCGCGACCTTGCTTCCGATGATCTCCGCCATCTGGGCCGCGTCGACCGGCATCGGGGCGCCGTAGAGGGTGTGCAGTGTGACCGTCCACATGCAGATCCAGTTGAAGTCGTGGGCGTTGGAGTCGCGGCTGCTCAGCAACGACGCAAGTCCCCACTCCGCTTCCGTACGACCGTCGTAGTGGTGAGGCCATCCCCACTCCTGGAGCGGAAGGTCGCCGGACTTCACATCCTCCTCAAGACGGCCGAGCTTCTCGGCCGCGCGTGCGGGACCCTCGGCCAGGAGCGCACCGATCTCGCGCTTCTCGGCCATGCGGGCAAGCATCTCGGCGGCCCACTCGTACGTGCCGAACGTGTACTTCTCGAAGATGTCAGTGTCCACGACGTTGCCGGGCCCCACCAGGCCCTTCTTGTGGAGCTGGCCAAGCCAGTAGCCCACTGTGTCGAGCATCAACGCGTTGATGGAGTAGCCCTGCATGAGGTCGGCGAGGCGCCCCTGGGTGTCGATGGTGATCTTCCCTGTGGCGGTCATCTCCGGCGTCTGGTAGATCTGCGTGTCGTAGCAGTGGCTCCCGTTGCCCAGACCACGAGCGTTGCGTACGCCGTGACACGACCGATGACAGTTCATACAACCCTCCGGGCGCGAGGCCGTACCGAACGCTGTGCCCGATGAGGGGATGCCCGAGAAGGGCATTCCGGTGATGCTGATAGGGAACGCCTTCAGATCATCCGGCTGGTAGCCGTAGTTGTCCGCAGCCCACAGGCGCGCGGAGAGCAGCTCTGCCGCGTCGGCGACCTCGATCGAACCGGTGCCGATCACGCTGATGGCCTTCAGGTTCTTGGAGCCGAACACACCGCCGAAGCCGCCCTGACCTGCGCCCGCGCCGCCATCGTGGGTGAGACTCGCGATGTGGGTCATGTTCTCGCCGGCCAGACCGATCGTGACGATGGCGGGGTGCTGTGTGGTGCGACCACTGTCGCGCGATTCGCCGTAGCTTCTCCACGTGCCATCGGCCTCATGGATCTTGTTGATGACCCGCTGGGTCTCATGGGCGTCAAGGCCCCACAGACCGTCACCAGACTCGCTCGCGTCGCGGATGGTGACCTCGTCGTTGCGGATGTCGATCCACACCGGCTTCTCCGCCTTGCCCTTGACCGCGACCATCTGCCAGCCGGCGTACTTGAGCATGGCCGAGAAGCGGCCGCCGAAGTTCGATGTTGTGAACCACTCCGTAGGATGCCCCTGCGGCCCGATGCCGGTCACCGCGGTACGTGCCGCCGACGGCACCGGCGTTCCGGAGAAGGCGCCTCCACCGAGCGTGATCACGTTGCCCGGGTCGAAGCTGCCGACCGTCTTGTCCTCACAGAGGTCCCAGAACAGCTTCGCGCCCATTCCGACGCCGCCGCCCCATTCCTTGTACTCCTCGGTATCCAGGGTCTCGATCGTCTCAGTGCTGAGATCGACCACCAAGATCCGAGGTGCGTATCCATCTCCCATGTCTATCCTCTCCCGCTGTCGCGGAACACGCCGCGATGAATGTCGTATCCGGTACGTGGACTACCTTAGTGGCCCGACGCTGCCGGGGCCGCCTGTGGCGAAAGCTCCATGCCGTCATCGGAGACCGGGAAGCCGAGGCTCCCCCAGGCGTCGTCACGGCGCAGGTTCACCAGGTATCCGGCGTCGGTCTGCACCGGGATGTCCTTGGTGAATGAGATCGCGTTGTGGGGGCAGACCTGCACGCAGATCTGCTTACCGCCTACGCCACCCTCCTCGTCCCAGTAGGGCGTGTCCTTGCACAGATCGCACTTCTGCGCGTGCTTGTCCTCGAAGTTCCACTGGACGCGCGAAGGAGTGAACGGGCATGCGTGGACGCAGCGCTCGCAGCCGATGCACTTGGCCGGGTCGATCATGCGGACGCCGGTCTCCGGATCAGCGTGGTTCGCGCCCGTGGGACACGCATCCACGCATGGCGGGTAGGGGCACTGACGGCACTGGTTCTGGGCGACGTCATTGGGGAACAGGCCGAATGGATCATTGGCGACCTGGATCCGGGAGAGCGACGGGTTCGCGCGCCCGTAGTGGGCGACCGAACACGCAAGCATGCAGCTCGCGCATGTCGCGCACTTGACCCTATCCACCAGCAGGTAGCCCTCGGAGGCCGGTATGGCCACGACGTGATCGGGAAGGATGAAGCCCTTGACGAGCAGGCCGCCGAGGACGAGGCCCACCCCCGCGCCGCCCACGCCGGTCACGAACTGCCGGCGTGTGACGCCGGAGCCGGTGGCCGTGGTGTCGTTGTCTGCCATCGTGTGATTCCTTTCTGTGACGTGGAAGCAGGGCGCCTAGCCGGCGCTGTCGGTGATCTCGCGGCCTTCGAGCTCGGCCATCCAGCCGGCGTGCTCATGCTCGGCATGCTCCTTCGAGACGTAGCCGGTGAACATCGATAGCAGCACCGGCCAGCTCATCGGAAGCACCGCCGCGAAGAAGACGTGGGCGAGGAAGAATGCGAGCATCGCCACCGTCGCGATGTCGTGGAGGGGCGTGGTCACCGCCATCACGCCTGCGGGGATGTCGACGGCATGAGCCGCGACCTTGAGAAGCCCGGTGAGGATGATCACGACCGTGGACGCGAGCGCGAGGATGTAGGCCATCTTCTCGCTCTCGAAGTACTTGGCCTCAGGAGGGAACGTGAGCTTCTTGAAGCCGAGCAGGAGGCCGTAGTGACGCTTCGTGTAGTCCACGGCGTTCCTGGTCGGCAGATGCTCGCGGAAACGCTTCGTGGCAAGCAGCGTGTTGGTACCGTAGTAGAAGGTGCCGAACAAGAACACCACCACGAAGGCGAAGTGGACGTTCATCCACGTCCAGATGCCCTGCCCACCGCTCACGAGCGCCGGCGTGAAGAACAGTCCGAGCGCGATGCCCGAGATCAGCAGGAACATCGTCCCGATCCCGTGCGTCCAGTGCGTGATGCGCGCCGGCACGTCGTGCCGCAAGATCCGGTCACCTTCGATCACCGGGTCCCTGCGCCTGCTGAGCCCAGCTGCGAGGACGCCAAGGAACGGCGAGACCCACACCAGCCAGGTAGCCGAATCGAACCAGAGCGTTTCGGCCATGGCCACACCCCTTTCCCCATCTTCGGTTGTCGCCCTTGCCGGGGGCGGCGCCACGCTGGTGACGCAGGAGTATCACCGCGCACAACGAGCAACTCTGCAACTTTCGAAATTCGATAGTTTGGCGTAGAGTCGATGAAGCGCTGGTAGTGCGCACAGAGCGGGTCGCACGCTGAGGCGTTCTGAACACGAACTCTCGGAAATCGATAGAAGGAAGTGAGACCAGGTGATCGAGCCAGGGACGACACCCGCACGGGAGCAGTTGCGCGAGCTTCTGGCCGCCATGCCCTCCGGGGATGTCCACAGGCTGCTGCGTACCGCGAACACGGATTACGCGTATGAAGAGGAGCTCCGGCGTCGGACACCCGCGCTCTCCCCCGCAGCGCAGGCAGCCGCCTGGAACACGCTGGACTTCGCGCGACGCCTCTGTGCCCACGAGATCACCCTCGGCACGGTCGATTCGCGCTGGTACACACCGACACCGGGAATCCAGCGGCGCCTGCACCAGATCGACATGCTGGCAAGCGGGCGACTCGTCTCGTCGCTCGAGCGACTTGGCGACGAGCAGCAGCGGTTCGCCTCACATGCGTTGATGGACGAAGCGATCGCCGTCTGCCTGACCCCGGATGAGACGACCCGCTTGGAGGACGTGCGGAACTTCTTGCGGCAAGGCCAGAAGCCGAGGAGCCGGACCGAGCACCTGGTGGTCAACTTCTACCGCACGATGCGCGAGGTACCGTCGCTCGCCGAGTCCCCGCTGGACGTCTCCACGGTCCTTCAGGTGCAGCGGATGCTGACCCGGGAACTGTGCGATGGAGACGAGTGTGTGGCCTTCAGGCGGAAGAACATCCCCCGGAAGGCCACGGTCGACCGCTGGCCAGGGGCATACTCGCCACCGCTTGCGCACGAGGTCGTGCCGACCCTTGAGCGGGCGCTCGCGGCCGTGAGCCGCCAGGACCCGTGGGCACACCCGCTCATCCACGGTCTCATGCTGTACTTCACCGTGCTGAACCTCAGGCCGTTCGAGCTCGGCGATGTCGGCTTGGCCCGCCTGCTGTTCCAGATCCACATGCACCGCTCAGGCTATCCGGCCCTGCAACTCATGCCGATCTCCCAGGTTCTGCTACACCGCTATGCCGAGTATGCGCGACTCTGGCCGGCGGATAACCACGGAGACCTCACTGGGTTCGTTACCTGGGCCGTCGACAGCGTCTGGCACGCACTTGGGACACTCGCTGCAAGTATCGACAAGCGCATGGCCGAGTACGAACGGCTACGAGCCCAGCTCCGCTTCGACCCGACACTGAACCACCGACAGCGCACGATCCTCGGCCGCGCGATACGCTTGAGTGGCGCCACGTTCTTCATCGACTACCACAAGCGGTCGTACGACATCGCATACTCCACCGCCAGAGCGGACCTGATCGGCCTGGTGGACCGCGGATACATGCATGTCCGACGCGAAGGACATGCGTACGTATTCACAGCCGTACCCGGACTACGACGGCTGATGGCGGAGAAGTCCACGAAACGGGGATGACGTGGGACCGCATCGGTCCCGGATGCTTCGCTGCTCTCAGTTCCCGATCGAACCGCGACCGACGGAGAGCTTCTTCTGAAGACGGCGCGCAACCGTTGAGATGGCGAAGTTGATCGCGAAGTACGTCAGCGAGATGATCACGTAGATCGTGATGATCTGCGACGGGCGCCAGTACTTGCCCGCGAGGATCTGGCCCTTGAACATCAGTTCGCCAGCGCCGATCACCATCGCGAACGATGAGTCCTTGATCACGGTCACGAACTGGGACACGATCGGCGGGATCATCTTGACCACCGCCGGCGGCAGCACGATGTGCCACATCGACTGCAGGAACGAGAAGCCTTGTGACCGCGCAGCCTCCCACTGACCCAAGGGGACCGAGTTGAGGCCGCCGCGGATCACCTCGGCGATGATCGCGGTGGTGTAGATGGTGAGGCCGATGACAGCCGCCCACTTGCCCGGCAGCCCGAGCACGAAGTAGCTCACCAGGATGAGCAGGATCTGCGGGAGATTGCGGATGACCTCGATGTAGGTAGCCGCGATGTGGCTGACGACCGGGAATCCGGAGTAGCGCATGGCGCCGATCACCGTGCCGAACAGCGAGCTCAGCACGATCGAGATCGCGGCCACCTCGAGTGTGAGCAGCAGTCCGTTGCCCAGGCCGATGTAGAGCACCGGATCGGAGAGCATCTCCATGACGGGGCTGTTGAGGAGGGCGTCCATCACGCCGCCTTCGCCCGGAGCTCGAGCTTGCGCGCCAGTCGCGCGAGCGGGAAGCACATCACGAAGTACAGCAGGCCCACGACGATGTACGTGGGCCCGTAGTGGCCGAAGCGGCCGGCGAACGCGTCACCGGCGTACATGAGGTCGCCGCCAGCGATGACCGCGAGCACCGAGGTGTTCTTGATCAGGCTCACCGCCTGGTTGGTGAGCGGCGGCAAGACGACCCGCATGGCCTGCGGGATGATGATGTGGCGCATAGCGCCGATGTAGCTGAAGCCCTGTGAGAGCGCGGCCTCGAGCTGCCCGCGGCCGATAGACTGGATGCCGGCACGCACGACCTCGGCGATGTACGCGCCGTGGTACATGCCCACGCCCAGGACGCCGATGGCGATGACAGGGATGAACATGCCGGTGAACAGGATCGGCAGCGCGTTGAAGATCATGAACACCTGGATGAGCAGCGGGGTGTTCTGATAGAACTCCACGTACGCTCTCGCCAGCGCTTTGAGCACCTTCCAGTGCGATGACGACATCACACCGATGACCGTCCCCAGGGCCAGCGCGAGCGCCAGCCCCAGGGACGCCACCAGCAGTGTCACGAGCGCGCCGTCCCAGAGCAGATCCATATTGGCGAACAGTGCTTCCCAGCGAGGCACCGAGAACGGTCCCTGCTGCAGGAAGCCTATGCGCTCGAAGAGCTCTGTCATGCGCGTCTCAGGCCTGATCGCGAGCGATCAGCCCAGATTCCACTTCGCCAGAAGGTCATCCATCTCGCCGCTCTCCTGCATGTCGGCGAGCATCTCGTTGATGAAGTCGCGCAGCTCATCGGTGCCGAGCTTGGTGGCAACGCCGTAGTCCTGCGGCGAGAAGCCGTCCGGAAGGATGACCGAATCCTCGGTCAGGTAGCCGGAGAGAATGGACTTGTCCACCGAGAACGCGTCCACGCGGCCCGACTCGAGGGCGGCGTTGATCTCGGGATAGGTCGCGAACTCGAGGAACTCGACCTTGATGCCGAGCTTGTCGGCCTCGACCTGGACGGCGTCACGCGAGGTCGCGCCCTGGGCCACACCGATGACCTTGCCATCGAGGTCGGCGAGGCTCTCGTAGCCGCCGGCCTTCTTCACGAGCAGACCGACCTCGTCCTGGTAGTACGGGTCGGAGAAGTTCCACTGCTCCAGACGCTCGGGCTTGATGGTGAAGGTGGCGATCACCACGTCGAGCTGGCCATTGTCGAGCAGCGGACCACGGGTCTTGGCGGTAACGGCCTCGAACACCACGTCATCGGCCGACAGACCCATGCGCTCGGCGAGCGCGTAGGCGAGGTCGATCTCCATACCCTCGTACTCACCGGTGGCCGCATCCTGCAGGCCGAAGTTCGGGACATCCGCCTTCACGCCGACGCGGAGCTTGCCGGTGTCGGCGATCGCCTGGACGCCTGCGGGCAGTTCAGCCGCCGGCTCTTCGCCAGTCGGCTCTTCGGCCGCGGGCTCCTCGGCGGGCTCCTCGGAGCCGCACCCGGTCAGCGCGAACGCGCTGAACGCGAGCACAAGCGCGAGAAGCAGAGACAACAGTGCTGATCTCTTCATGCTTCCTCCTTCTCCCCGGACACGAGCCGGGTTGCGTCTTCACGCAGTCGGTACTGACGGACACGGGGCCGGTCGCGGCCCCGGATACCCCCTGGGCACTACCGTAGGATCTTGCTCAGGAACAGCTTCGTGCGGTCATTCTGCGGGTTCTCGAAGAAGTGCTCGGGCGTCCCGTCTTCGAGGATCATCCCGTCGTCCATGAAGATCACGCGATCGGCCGCCTCGCGCGCGAAGCCCATCTCGTGGGTCACCACGAGCATCGTGATCCCGCCCTGTGCGAGTCCGATGATGACCTCGAGCACCTCCTGGATCATCTCGGGATCGAGCGCCGAAGTGGGCTCGTCGAAGAGCATGATCTTAGGGTGCATGTTGAGCGCGCGAGCGATGGCTACACGCTGCTGCTGCCCGCCGGAGAGCTGCGCGGGGTACTTGTCGGCCTTCTCACTCAGCCCTACGCGCTCCAGGTACCGCAGCCCCGACTCGGTGGCCTCCTCCTTGGAGACGCCGGAGACCACGATGGGTGCCAGAGTGACGTTCTCGAGCACCGTCTTGTGCGGGTACAGGTTGAACGACTGGAACACCATCGCGACCTGCTGGCGCACCTTCGCGATCGGCGCGCGGTGGGCGGTCACATCGATACCATCGACGACGACCCGGCCGCTGCTGGGCTTCTCGAGCATGTTGATACAACGGATGAGCGTGGACTTGCCCGAGCCGGAGGGACCGATGATGACCAGCTTCTGGCCGGTCGGGACTTCGAGATCGATGTCCTTCAGGACGTGGTGTAGTCCGAAGTGCTTGTTGACGCCAGTCAGTTCTATCAATGCTGCTCCCCTGCCAATGCACCGGGGCCGGCGATCCGATGGGTACGCGAGAACCGGGAGCAACCCCTGCTGCGACCTGGTCCAAAGCGCCGTTGTGCGGGACCCGCACCATTAAGCGTGGTGAATAGTGTAACAGTACATCCACAGATGCAAAGCATCTGTGTGTGGGCGCTGGCGCGACCAGCCGCCTGGCGTACGAGGTGGCTTCCGCCTCTCACCGACTCATGCTCCTGTAGGCGTTACGCTCCCCCGCGCGGCGGGTAGTGGATAGCGACCGCACTGGTGTGACGGTCATCACAATCGGGGGAGGGACATCATGAAACACCTCACGACCCGCCATGTCGCTCTGTCGGTACTGCTGGTGGTGATGCTGCTCGGTGGCTCCGCTTCGGGCATCGAGATCATCTTCCCGTCGGTCGACTGGACTTCGGTGTCGCTCTCGGCAAGCGACGTCATAGACGAAGACTCCGCCGTGATCGACGGCTATCTCGTTGCCTACGAATACGGCGACCAGATCCGCGTGAAGAACCTCGCCACCGACGTGGTGCGCACGATCCCCGATCCGGGCGGCGTCCAGGCCGACCCCGATGTGTCCGGGAGCCGGGTCGTGTACCAGGACAACGGATCCGGCAACTGGGACATCAAGGTGTACGACTGGAGCACCAACACCTCGTCCGATGTGCGCGCGACGACGGCCGACGAGATCCTGCCGAAGATCGATGGCAACTTCATCGCCTGGTGGGACGACACCAACGATGACGTCTGGGCCAGGGCGTACGGGCTGGGCGGCTATACCGCCGAGCAGATCACGGTCGGATACAGCGAAGCGCTCTACGACGTCGACAACGGTCGGCTCGCGTTGGTCGTGAGCGGCGGCAGCCTGTACGTGCGCGATCTGCTGCCTGTCGGTGATTGGACCATGCTCGAGGACTTCGCCGACGTCGTGGAGTCGATCGAACTGCACGGGAACCGAATCGCGGTCGGCACCTACAACGACGCCGCCACAGACTACGACGTTGTCGTCTGCGACATCACTGATGGCAGCATCGCCAATGTCGCCGTGAGCGACGTGCTGCGCGAACGCCACCCGTCGATCTTCCACGACGGTGTGGCGTGGTACGAGTACGAGGACGCTCTCATAGGGTCCGATATCGGGTACGGCTTCCCGATGCTGTCGCTCCTCCAGACACCGAGCTTCGGAAGCCAGATCTACGACCGGTACCCGAGCATCTTCGGGAACCGCATCGTGTTCCAGGGGAGCCCCCTGATGGGCGACAGCGACGTGCTCGTCGCGACGTCGGACACCAAGCTCCAGTCGCGCTCCTCCGGCGCGAACAGGTATGCCACGGCCGCGGCGGCCAGTTCCGCCTACTTCAAGTCGGCCGACCATGTGGTGCTCTGCAACGGGCGCAACTTCCCTGACGCGCTCTCCGCGGCGCCGCTCGCCAAGGTCCTGAACGCGCCGCTGCTGCTCACGGAAGCGAACGCGCTTCCGCCTGAGACGGCCACGGAGATCGCACGTCTCGCTCCCGGGAAGATCTGGGTCATCGGCGGAACGAGCGTCGTCTCAGCTGCGGTGTACACGCAGCTCGACGCGACCTACGACATCGAGCGCATCTCGGGCGCGAACCGCTACGAGACGTCGGCGGCGGTCGCCCGGAGGTACGAGGAGATCGCCGGGGCGGACGCGGTCTTCAAGGCCTTCTTCGCGTACGGCGAGGACTACCCCGACGCACTGTCGGTCGGCCCGGTGGCAGGCGCGGCAAAGGGCCCGGTCATGCTCGTTCAGAAGGACGCGGTGCCGCCGTCGATCGCCGACGCGGTGGACGATCTCAACATCACGATCGGCTACATCGTGGGTGGCACCGGGGTGGTGAGCGCGAGCACCGACACGGCGCTGCGCGCCCTCATCACCGGTAACGGCGCCGTGGGAACGATCACCGAACGCTGGTTCGGCGCGAACCGCTATGAGACCGCGGTGGCGGTGGCGAGCAAGGGGCTCGAGAACCGCTGGATCGACCTCGATTCGTGCGGTTTCGCCACCGGGACGGACTTCCCGGACGCACTCGGCGGTGGCGCGGCACTCGGCTCGTACGGAAGCGCGCTCCTGCTGACAAGCGGAAGCTCGCTCTCGCCGGCGACGGCCAACTTCCTCGACAGTCACCGGTATCAGGTCGGACGCGTGAACGTCTTCGGCGGCACGGGCGTGGTGTCTGACGCGGTCTACACCGCGATCATGGCCAAGGTCCCGTAGGCCTGCAGCGTGTCCCCCCGGGCGCCCGCCGTGCCCCACGCGGCGGGTGCCCTTCCATGTCCGGGGGGCATGCAGGTCCGCGCCGGAGCCGGCGCCGGGGTATGTGGCCTCGCTACTGAAGCGCCGCCAGCACCGATGTCCGCACCGTCTGCGGTATCGCACCCGTGCCGCCGAAGAAGCGCACTTCGCTCACGTTGTAGCGGAACTCGCGGAGCACATCGGTCACATCGGCCGGCAGCGGGGTGGTCGACGGGACGAGCAGCATCACCGAGGTGCTCTTGCCCTGCAGCGCACCGCCCGCGAGCGCATCGGGGAAGTCTCTGCCTGTCGCGATGGCCACATGGCTCCACGACAGCCCCGCGGGCCCGGCGCCATAGCGCGCCACGGTGACTGCGGTCTTGTAGCGATCGTCGCCAGCAAGCCTGATCGAGCTCCCGATCACCAGGTTGGCTCTGGACTGGACGTCGAGGTTTACGGCGCCCGAACCGCCGAGGACGAGAGCGGTCGTGACGCCCTGCCGGTCCATCGAGTCGATGAGCGCCGCATTGTCGCCGCGGCCGGGATGGGCCAGGTAGATCGGCCAGCCGTTGGCTGCGGCGATCGGCGATGCCCCGAGCGCGTCGGGGAAGAGTTCGCCGGTGGCGATGAACGCCGTGCCGTCCCACCCCGCGCCCAGCTCCGCGATCGCGCGAGCGGCAACGGCCTCCGCGGTCTCATACCGCGTGGCGCCGAACACCCGCTCCACACTCACCCCCGGTATGGCGTCGATCTGCCCGTACACCGCCGCGCTCACAGCGCCGGTGCCACCGAGGACGATCACGTGACTCGCCTGCAGCCTCACGATCTCATCGCGCACGATGGCCGGAAGCGTGGCGGGTTCGGTGAGCAGGATGGGCGCATCCAGCGCTCCCGCGAGCGCCGAGCCGCCAAGCGCGTCGGGGAAGGCCCGCGCGGTGGCGATGATCACCTGTTCGGAGCGGCTGAAGCCGTGCTGTGAGACCTCCACGGCGGTCTCGACCCTGCCGATCCCCTCCAGCGGGACCACGTTCACACCACCGGTGTCTTCGTCCACCATGATCTGGAAGCTCTCGGTGTCAGTCCCACCCCGGCCATCGCTCACGCGCACGGTCACGGGATACGTACCGGGGCTCTGCGCACTCGTGGGCGTCCACCGGAACAGGCCGTCGGCACTGATCGAGGCGCCTGCGGGTGCCGAGACGAGCGAGAACGTGAGTGGATCGCTGTCGGGGTCATACGCTGTCACCCGGAACTGGAGCAGCGTGTTCGCACTCGCCATCCAGTCGCCGATGGCGCCGAGCACCGGCGCCCGGTTGGCGGTCGGCGTGCCCACGGTCATGCGCACCGTGGCCCAGCCGGAGTACGCGGTGCCGTTGTACGCCCGGTAGGTGAACGTGTCCACGCCGGTGTAGCCGGTGTTGGGGGTGTACAGGAACGAGCCGTCGGGGTTCAGGGTGACCGTGCCGTTGGCAGGTCCGGTCCCTCCGGCGCGATGCGCGGTGAGCGCAAAGCCGCCCGGATCGGTGTCGTTGGCCAGCACACCGATGCCAGCAGAGACGCCGATTCCGGTGTTCGCGTCCGTGGCATACGCGTCATCGATCGCCGTAGGGGCGGCCCCGACCGGCGTCGAGGCGGTGGTGACCGCCAGCTTCTCCGTCCAGCCGGACATGTTGCCCGCAACATCCATCGCGGTGAGCGAGAACTCGTAGCGCGTTCCCGGCTGCAACCCCACCACCTGGACACTCGTTGCCGGGGCCGTCGCGCTCAGCGCCCACGGCCCGTCGATGTACACGCCGTAGCTTTCCATGCCACTGCCCGCATCGGTCGAAGGGCTCCATGAGAGCGTGAGCGACGTGGTCCCCACCGAGCTGGCCGCAAGTCCCGTCGGCTTCGTGGGAGCGATCGAGTCGAACTTGTACGGCCACGTCTTCCGCGTCTCCACGTTGCCGGCCTCGTCGACCGACCAGTAGTAGAGCGTGCGGCTGCCCTGGAGAGGGGTGAACGGCGCCGTGTAGACGGTACCAGCACCTCCCGACGTGTACGCATAATACGTGGTACCGGGCTCGCGCAGCCTGCGCTCGAGGGATATGGTGAGGCCGGGGTCGAGGATCCAGCCGGTGGCCGGGTTCGGCTCACGGCTCGCCGAGAGCTGCGTCGTGGGCGGGGTCGTATCGGGCACATACGGTTCGGCCATGAAGAGGCCGAAGCACGTCGAGCCGCCGTCGCCGAACGGCCCGAACGCGGTCCAGGCGATCCGGTCACCCGCTATCTTCGGCTCCCGCTCGTCATACGACGTCTCCGTCAGCCGCTCAACCCCCGCTGTCAGCGACCAGGTGCAGATATCGTAGTCGTCCCATACGGACGCGCCCGGGAACTGCCCGATGAACGCGACGCGATCGCCCGAAAGCGCCGGGGCGATGGGTCCGTACTCGCTCCCCACGATCTCGTGAGAGACCTCCGAGGGTGTCCAGCTCCACAGCGAGTCGCGCTCCGTCTCGGAGCTGACCCGCCACACGATGCGATTCTCCGCGACCGCAAGCACGTCGAATCCGCTGAATCGCTGCGCTTCCGCCACCCGAACGGCGCCCCCCGCTGGCGTCCATGTCCACACGTCCGCGAGGAACTGGAACGGATAGTTCCCATTGGTCGCGATCCATGCCGCCCGGTCACCGGCGGCCGCGAAGCCGACACTGACGTCGTCTCGCGTCAGCTGCACCGTCCCGCCGGTGGGGCTCCACGTGAACAGCTCGTAGTCGGAGCCTCCGTCAGAGCCGCCGGTGGCGGTCCAGTAGACGCGACCCGGCCCCACGACCACGTCGTCTGGCCAGAGACCGACGGCCGTCGTCGTGACCTGCACCACGCCGCCCGAAGGCGTCCAGGTGAACAGCTGATAGCCGTTCGCGCTTGACCATTCGCACCACGCGATGCGGTCGCCGGAGATCCGCGGCTTTGCCTTGTAGGTGTAGTACGTGGAATCGTCACCGTAGCGGAGCGTCCGGATGGCGACCTCGCCGCCTGACGGCGTCCACGTCATGATCGCGCAGTTGTCGTACATGTTCGGGTAGGTGTCCGGGTGGGGCGTGTGGTGCCAGGCGATCCGGTCTCCCGAGACAACGGCGTACTCATCTTCCGAGTCGTTCATCGTAACGCGCACGATGCCCTCGTCCGCAGTCCAGCTGTAGATCTCAGGGTCCCAGAGGCTGTAGGCCTCGGCGGGGTACCACTGCCCGATGGCCGACCAGACCACGCGACCCTCGGCGGTGTCGAAGTCGGCCGCATCCCCGACCCCCTCTTCGAAACCATCGGTAAGGTGGGTAATGGTCCACGCCGGGTCGGCCGCGCGGGCCACCTCGGGAGCCGCAAGCGGCACGAGCGTCAGACACAGTGTCAGCGACACGAGCAGAGCGATGCCGCCCCTCAGACGGGACATCGAACGGGACGCACGGGTCACGAGGATCAGCCCCTCTCGCGCACGGGATCTACTCGTGTCATCGGCACGAGGGTGCGTGCGGTTGAGAGGGTGCTGGGCCTTATGACCCCGCCCCATGAGGACGCGACGTCCGGTGCTACTCGCCGAAGTGCTCTTCGGCAGGACGCGCGTTCCTGGCGATCTCGAACTCGGCCAGCCCGATGTGGCAGTAGCCGCCGGGGTTCTTGACGAGGTAGTCCTGGTGGCAGCCCTCGGCTGATGTGTAGTTAGAAAGCGGCGCCACCTCGATGGCGATCGGCCGATCGTAGCGCGTCTGGAGCTCGGCGATCGATCGGTCGATCCGCGCGCGCTCGGCGGGATCCGTGTAGTAGATGCCGGTGCGGTACTGCGTGCCGATGTCGTTGCCCTGGCGGTTCACGGCCACCGGGTCGATCGCCTCGTAGAAGAGGTCGAGCAGGAACGGCAGCGGCGCCACCGCGGGATCGTACTCAACCCGCACGGTCTCGGCGTGGCCAGTGCGACCGGTGCAGACCTCCTCGTAACTCGGCGAGTCCGTGGTGCCGTTGGCGTAGCCCACGTCGGTGGCCGCCACTCCCTCCACCAGCGAGAAGTACTTCTCGAGACCCCAGAAACACCCGCCAGCCAGGTAGATCGTCGCCATGTCCGCTCCTTCCGAGGGTGTGGCCTGCGCCAGTGCGGTCGGATCTGCGCTCGTCACATCGTCAGCCGAAGGAGCGCAGCCCGCGAGAACGCCGCTCAGCGCCAGCAGCACGGCCAGTACCACGCGCGTGTGATGCGGCCTCATCGCCAGGACCTCCTCAGCCGTAGTGGCGCAGCACAGCCTCAGCGACCCGCATGCCATCCACCGACGCCGACATGATGCCGCCCGCATAGCCGGCGCCTTCGCCGCACGGGTACACGCCGCGCAGGTTGGACTGCAGCGACTCATCGCGCAGCACGCGCACCGGCGAGGATGAACGCGTCTCCACGCCGGTCAGAACCGCGTCGGCGCTCGCGAAGCCGCGCAACCGCCGGTCGAACACCGGTGCGGCCTCGCGCATCGCGGCAACGACGGCCCCGGGCAGGCAGCCGGCCAGGTCGGTGTAGACCACGCCGAGCGGGTACGTGGGCTCCACGCCGCGGGCGCCTGTCGACGCCACGCCACGCAGGAAGTCGCCCAGCAGCTGCGCCGGTGCCCGGAAGCTGCGACCGCCGAGCTCGAAGGCGGCGCGCTCCCATCTGCGCTGGAACGCCACGCCGGCGAGCACGTCGTCCCCGCCGAAGTCGGCCGGCGAGACGCCCACGAGGAACGCGGCGTTGGCGTTGACGCCGTCGCGCGCGTAGCGGCTCATGCCGTTGGTGACCACACCGCCGTCTTCGCTCGCCGCGGCCACCACCTCGCCGCCTGGACACATGCAGAACGTGTACGCCGAACGACCCGACGGCAGGTGGCACGACAGCCGGTAGTCGGCTGCGCCGAGAGCGGGGTGTCCGGCCACGCTCCCGTACTGGGAGCGATCGACCATCGCCTGGCTGTGCTCGACCCGCACGCCAAGTGAGAACGGCTTCGGCGTCATCGTCGCCCCGAGATCACGCAACATCTCGAAGGTGTCGCGCGCGCTGTGGCCCGTGGCGAGCACGAGCGTCTCGGCGGCGGACTCCTCGCGTCCTCGCTCCCCCTCGGTCACCACCGCGGTGAGAGCGCCATCGCGCAGCACGAGCCCGGTCAGACGCGTGGAGAACCGCACCTCACCGCCGAGGGAGACGATCTCCTCGCGCATACGGCGAACGGCTCCCGTGAGGTTGTCGGTACCGATGTGCGGGCGTGCCTGCCAGGCGATCTCCTCAGGCGCCCCCATCTCAACGAACGTCTCGAGCACGCTGCGCGAGCGCGGATCGTGCGTGCTGGTGGTGAGCTTGCCGTCCGAGAAGGTCCCGGCCCCTCCCTCGCCGAACTGTATGTTGCACTCGGGATCAAGCACACCCGTTCGCACGAACCTACGTACCGCTCGTACGCGTTCATCGACCGCTTGTCCCCGCTCGAGCACCACCGGGCGCATGCCCGCACGCGCGAGCGTGAGCGCGGCGAAGAGCCCCGCGGGACCGGTACCGACCACCACCGGGCGCACCGCGGGCGATACGCTCGAGCGCACGATCGCCGGAAGCCGGACCGGCTGCCACAGCAGCACCTCGGCGTCATCCAGCCGATGCACCAGCGCCTCCTCGGCAGTGGAGCCGCCGACGAGTGCCACGCCGAGGGTGGCCACGAAATGCACGTTCGCCTTGCGGCGGGCGTCCACCGAGCGCTTGAGGAGCCGTACGCTGGCGATGTCGGCCTCCGGCGACCGGAGCCGTTGCGCGGCCGTCCGGAGCATCTCGGCCTCACCCTGCGTTGTCCCGGCCGAGAGCGGCAGCGCCACGCCGCGGACCTCGATCATGCGAGGAACCCCGCGGCGACCGCATCCGCGATGGCTGGTTGTGCGTGGCGCATGGCGTCCTCTCGTCGTACGGCCCGCAGTATCTCGATTGTACCTGCTCGCATGCGCCGCACGGTGAGCCCGACCGCACCGATCACCGCTGCCCAGGACGCCGGAATCGTGGCACACTGGAGCCGGCAGGACGACATCGCCGCCAACGGAACGAGGACCGCATGACCACCGAGAAGATAGCGATCCTGGTCGACTCAGGTTCAGACGTGCCCCGCGAGTACCGCGAGAAGTACCACATGTACGTCGCGCCGCTCACCATCATCTACAAGGACCGCGAGTACCAGGACGGGGTCGACATCGACCCCCAGGCCGTCTACGACCGTTTCGCCGAGGAGATCCCCTCCACGTCGCTCCCGAGCCCGGCCGTGGTCACCGGCCTGTTCAAGCAGATCAAGGCCGACGGCTACGACAAGGTGATCGTGGTCGCCATCTCGAGCGGGCTGAGCGGCACCTTCAACATGCTGACCAACTTCGGTCCCTCACCCGAGGGGCTCGAGGCCCACTACGTCGACACCAAGAACATCGGCATCGGCAGCGGTTTCGCCGCGATCCGCGCTGGAGAGCTCATCGAGCAGGGACTGCCATTCGACGAGGTCTGTCGCGGGGTGGAGGACGCGGTCAGGAACACGACGCTCTTCTTCTGCGTGTCGACGCTTGAGTATCTCGTGAAGGGCGGACGCATCGGCCTCGTCGCGGGCATGGTGGGGCAACTCCTCAACGTGAAGCCTGTCATCGCCTGCAATGAAGACGGCATCTACTACACCGTGGGCAAGGCGCGCGGCCGGGAGAAGTCGCTCAGGCTCGCGCTCGAGAAGGCGGTCGAGTTCGCCGAGGGCGCCACGGAGTACAACATCGCGGTCGTCCAGGGTGCCGCCGAGGAAGAGGGCACCGCGCTCATGGCGGCTATGAAGAAGCGGCTGCCCGACTTCCGATACGCGATCGAGGAACAGTTGACGCCCGCGCTCGTGGTGCACACCGGGCCGGGACTCATCGGGATCGGCGTGCAGCGGCTCGCGTAGCCGGCGACCCTGGCACTGAGCGCCGCTCCCGGACCCTCCTACACCGTATCCCGCAATGCCGCGTTCCGGCCGGCGACGATGCCCGAGGCCCACGCCCAGTGGAGGTTGAACCCGCCACACCGGCCGTCCACATCGAGCACCTCGCCCGCCGCGAAGACGCCCGGCGCGAGGAGCGACGCCATCGTGGCCGGGTCGAATCCGTCGAGACGCGCTCCACCGCGCATCACCTGCGCCTGGGCCGGATCACCGGTGCCCGTGACGGGCAGCCGGAAGTCCTTCAGGAGTCGCGCGAGAGCCGCCGTGTCGAGGGACGCGGCCGGCGTGTCCGCCGGTATCTCGGCCACCCGGAGCACCGCCTGACCCACGCGCGTGTGGAGCATGCCGGCGAAGAACGTCCCCGCGCTGCGCCAGCCGAGCGATCCGGCCCTCGTGGCGAGAAGCCGCTCCATCTCGGCGTGCTCGATGTCGGGGAAGAAGTCGAGGGAGAGCGTGTGACCCGGTAGCGCCACGCGCGACAGGTCGAGGACCATGATGCCGCTCACACCGTAATCGCGGAACAGCAGTTCACCGCGCTCGGTGGCACGCGTGGCTCCGCCGTCGTCGAGGACGCTCGCCGCACACCGCACGCGGACGCCCGAGAGACCCCGGATCGCGCGGGTGTCCGTGGTGAGCGGGACGAGCGCGGGCCACAGCGGCTCGCCCGCGTGTCCGAGCCCCTCGAGCACCGACGTGCCGCCGCCGCTTGCTACGATGGCCGCGTCCGTCGCCACCGCCTCGCCCTCGCGCGAGCGCACGATGAGGCCGTCGTCGCCCCGCTCGATACGCGACACCTCGAACCCGAAGCGCTCGGCCACACCGAGGTGCGCGTACTCAAGACGCAACACATCAAGCACGGAGTTGGCGGCGTTGGTGACCGGGTACACGCGCCCCTCTTCGTCGGCATAGGTGAGCAGGCCGAGTTCGCCGAAGAACCTGAGGACATCGTTGCAGCCACATCCGGCGAGCACAGGCGCCACGAACTCCGGGGCGTTGTACGCGTCGGGCGCAACGGCCGTGTTGGTGAGGTTGCAGCGCCCGTTGCCACTCGCGAGGATCTTCTGACCCACGCGCGAGCCCGCCTCGAGAAGCGTCACCTCGGCGCCCAGACGCGCGGCTGTGATCGCTGCGGTGAGCCCCGCCGCGCCGCCGCCGACGACCGCTACCCGTGCTGCACCCATCACGCCTCCGTACCGCATCCGCCCGCCGTCACGCTCCGATTGTAGCGGCGATGCTAGACTCTCGCTGAACCTCCGCCCCCGCGATCGGAGCACCCCGCGTGAGCCGCGATCGACCTGACATCCGCGTGATCGAACGCGGCGCGATACGCATCCTCCAGATCGGCCGCCTCCAGCAGTCGTCGATGTACCTCGATGCGCCTTTCGAGACGGACTTCGACTATCCCGGCTACCTGCACCTCACCGTTGCGGTGAAGCCGGATGCCACCCGCGTGCTCATGATCGGCCTGGGCGGCGGCACCGTGGCCAAGCGCATGTGGCGTGACTATCCGTGGATGACCATCGATGCCGTGGAGCTCGACCCCCACGTGGCGGACCTCGCGCGCACCAGCTTCGCCCTCCCCCGAGACGAGCGCCTCCGCGTGCACATAGGCGAGGGCCGCGCGTTCCTCGAGGCCTCGACCGACACGTACGACATCGTGATCGTGGACGCCTTCGAGGACGAGCGGGTGCCGACGCCGCTCATGACCGAGGAGTTCCACCGGCTGACGCTCGCTCACCTGACCGGGGACGGCGTCCTGGCGTACAACATGCATGGCTCGGTCACGGGTGAACGCAGCCGCCCGTTCCGCCGCATGCACCGCACGCTCAGGGGTTCGTTCCGGCAGGTCTGGCCGTTCATCGTAGGACTCTCGCGTGGCGGTGGTCCCGCATCGCACAGCGAGATCGTCGTGCTGGCCACCAACGCCGCGCTCGGGGCTGACGCGCTGTGCGAGCGTATCGCCTCGCGCGTTGACGGCCGCGTCTCCGTTCCCGAGTTCCACGAGTTCGCCCGCGATCTCTACCGCGAGCCCGTGCGCGGCGGGGACGTTGCGCCGTACTGCGACCAGCGTCCGTAGAAGGTGCCCGGCCGGACCGTTGCCGGCCTACGCCGGTGCCGGCTGCACCTCGGGGCACTTGGCCTTGCGCAGCAGCACCACCACGGCCGCCACGATCGCCGCCACCGCCGCGAGGATCGCCAGGCCCACGACCGGCCGGTAGAACACCCACGCGATGGAGCCGACGGTGAGCGACAGGGCCGCGGCGAGCAGGAGCGCGATGAAGCCCGTGCCCGCGCCAACGACCCTTCCGATCACCGGCACCACATCGGCCAGCACCGAGAGGGGTCTGAGCACGGTCGTGAGCCCCACGAACGCGATCAGGAAGCCTGCCACCCGCAGGATCCAGGTGAGCAGCCTGTTGCTCTCCTCGGCCGCCAGGATCATCTCCTCGGCGGTCTTCACGCCCGGCACGATGAGCTCGATCGTACCGCCCGCCTCGGCGCGATACGGGGCGAACGTCCCACCGGTCTGCTGTGCGATGACGCTCACCTCGGTTGGCATGACAGCGGCGAACGAGACCCGCAGGTCGCCGACTTGCGGCGACGCGGGATCGCCGCCGATGTAGAAGCCATTCTGCTGCTTGACCATCGCAGCGCCGAGGCCCATGGGCGCTGGCACATCCTCGGGCAGGTCGAGCGGCGCGTGTCCACCGATCGCCCGCACCAGTGAAGGTGAGAGCGTGAAGTCGCCGAGCGTGACCGGCTCGGCAACCGTCTCACCGCTCTCGTACGGCATCGAGTCGGGGTTCTGGTGACCGGTGGGCTCCTTGAAGCCGCTCGAGTCGATGACCCGCTCGCTCCAGCCGAGCGAGTACGTATACGTGGTGACCGTCTCCTGGCCCCCGCCGAGCTTGTCCTTGGCCTCGCTGCTCGCCGTCTCCTGCCATTGGTACATCTCCACGGTGCGCCGCAGCTTGAGCGCCTCGGCCGATACGCCGAACACCGGGTCGACCAGCATCGCGTCCGAATCGGCTGTCCCGGAGACATGCACGAGCGCGCCCTCGTTGGACGGGTCGATCGCATCAGAGGCCACCGAGATCACCGCGCCGCCGCCCTCTTCGAGCGTCTTCTGCCGCTCCACAGCCCGACCCTCGTTCCAGAACAGCAGGGGAATCGCAGCGATGACGAGCAGGGCTCCGAAGGCCACGCCTTTGAAGGACCCGCCGATGCGACTGAACCAGGACTGCTTGGTGACCTCGGTCACGACGTCCGGAGCCATGATCCCCTCTCCCGATGGATGACGCGCATGCTGTGGGCACACTCCGCTGCGCCATGTCCGGTTCATACCCGAGGGAGTACCGCGCCAGCACCGCCGCGCCGATGCCGAAGAGCGCTACTCAAGCGCAAGCGCCACGGCGCCCCTGATCGTGTGCGGGATCGCCCCCGCACCGCCGAGGAAGCGTACTTCGTCGATGGCCGACCCGCGGGCCGCGAGCTCGTTCGCCACGATGTCGTGCAGGTATCCGGGGTACACGAGCAGCATGACCGACCCGCTCGCACCCTGAAGCGTCCCGCCGGCGAGCGCATCGGGGAAGTCCTCGCCTGTGGCAAGCGCGACGCCATCCCACGAGAGCCCCGCCTCGCTCACGCCGAACCGCGCGACCTCGATCGCCGTGGCGTAGCGGCTGGCCCCCGCGAGCCGTCGCACGTTCTGCGACCCGAACGCCGTCGTGAGCGCGCCCTCGAACTGCGCGGGCACCGGCCCTGTGCCGCCGAGGATGCGGACCCGGGTGACGCCGTCGGCGCGCATCCGCGCCACCAGCGCCGGATGCGTGGCCGCGTGGGGGTGCACGAGGTAGATCGGCCATCCCTTGGCGGCGGCGATCGGTGAGGCGCCGAGCGCGTCGGGGAACGACTCCCCGGTGGCCACGAACGCCGTGCCGTCCCACGCGGCGCCAATCTCGGCGATCGTCCGCTCCGCGATCTCGAGCGCGGTCTCATAGCGGGTCGAACCGCAGACACGCTCGACCACATCAACGCCATCGAGCGCGGCAAGCTCCCCGTAGATAGCGGGACACACCACGCCTGTGCCGCCCAGCACGACCACATGCGAGGCGCCGAGCCGGTCGATCTCGTCTCGCACAACCTCGGAAAGCGATGTCGGCTCGGTAAGCAGTATCGGTGCGCCGAGCGCACCCGCGAGCGACGAGCCGCCCAGGGCATCGGGGAACGAGCGCGCGGTCGCGATGACCACGGACCGGGAGCCGCCCGGGAACGCGAGCCTGGATGCCTGGACCGCAGTCTGCACGCGATCGAGACCGGTGATCGATGTGGCGGTCGTGTCGAGCACGGTGATGGTGGCGGACTGCGGCTCCGAGGAGCGCCCGAGGGCGTCGCGAGCAACGTACGTGAAACTGTCGGCACCGCTCCAATCCACCGGCGGATCGTACGTGAACGACCCATCCGTCGGCAGCGAGAGCGACCCATAGCGCACGGAAGACTCCTCGAGCGCCCGAAGCGGGAGATCGTCTGGATGCCGGTCGTTCGCGAGCACCCCCGGTGCCGGGACGTGCAGCGCCGCATTCCTGAAGGCCGCGTAGTGGTCCGCGGCGGCCACGGGCACCGTGCCTCCGATGGGGGCCGGCGTGGCGTCAGTGGTGGTGG